>JAFXJH010000125.1 GCA_017532425.1 Clostridia bacterium
TACTCAACATATCAATGTTCATTGCTGCAACGTCAATAGCAACATGTCCCACCGCTTGAACAGCGTCAGTATGGAATAAGACATTTCGTTCTCGACAAAGCTTACCGATTTCAGCGATTGGTTGAATTGTACCAATCTCATTATTCGCAAACATCACAGTAACCAAACAGGTATCATCTCGCAACGCATTTTTAATATCAGCTAACTTAACAATCCCATCTTCACAGACGGGCAAATAAGTAACTTCAAATCCTTGTTTTTCTAATTTTTTTAAGGTGTGTAAAATTGCATGATGTTCAAAAACAGTTGAAATAATGTGTTTCTTGTTTTGACGCAAGCCAACCTGTGTTGCCATCATCAAAGCCCAATTATCACTTTCGCTACCACCAGAAGTAAAATAAATTTCGTTCGGTTGAGCGTTCAAACAGCGAGCCACGATACCACGAGCATCTTCAAGTTTTTCTTTGGCACGTTGACCAAACGCATACAAACTGGAAGCATTACCATAAATTTCATCAAAGAATGGCAACATCGCTTGTTTAACACTTTCACTAACCTTAGTCGTACCAGCATTATCCAAATAAATCATCGGCTGCATTTTATTTCCTACCTTTTTACTATGATATAGTATAACTAAACCAATTATGCTTGTAAAGAGTTTTATAATCAATTAGCTAACAATTCTGCCAAAGAAATGTTTTGCAAATAATCGTCAATCAATCCGTTTAACTTATCCCAACACTTACGCACACGACAATGACAATTACCACCGCAAGAATTTTGTTCCATACAAGTAACCACCGACAAACTACCTTCCGTTGCGTTTAAGATTGATGCTACGGTAATTTCAGCAGGACGCTTAGCCAACTTGTAGCCACCATTTGCACCACGGAAACTTGTTAACAACTCCGCTTTTACTAATTTTTGCACAATTTGTTCTAAATACTTCAAAGATATTTGGTGCAAATCCGCAACCGACTTCAAAGACAAAATTTCATCGGCATGATCAGCAAACTCTACCATTACCTGCAAAGCATAACGTCCTTTCGTCGAAATTTTCATAATACAAGTCTATTATATCATAGCATGCCAACCTTGACTAATTGATAATTTATTTCCGAGAAAGTAAATTACGTTTTCGAAAATAACATCGGCAATGTATACTAACTTTATGGATCATTCCCTGACGGAGCTTGAAGTTAGATACCGACTTACGTGCGTATGTCGGAACTGCCTTCTGTCCTGTAATGAGGGAAATCTCTTCGATGATAGTATCAATTACCTTTGCGTTTTCTTTTGCATCGCCCGCGCCAACGTTAACTACAACCTTGTCGAGCTTAGGGATCTGCATTACGCTCTTGTACTCGAATTTCTTCATAAGAGCAGGAGCAATTTCGTTCTTATAAGTTTCCTTAAGTCTTGCCATTGTTTACTCCTCCTCCTCAGTCAAACTGATGTCCGCAAGGTGTTCCGTCAGCCTTCTTACCGGAGCATACGCGTACTTTCTTTCCGTCGATTACTTCGATATGAGTTCTAACGCCCTTGTCGCACTTAGGGCAGTAAAGCTGTACCTTGCAAGCGTATACAGGAGCATCTACCTTAACGATCGCAGACTGTTCGCCCTGTCTTCTTGCCTTTACGTGCTTACTTGCCTTGTTCACGTTTTCAACGATAACCTTTCCTTCTTCAGGAGAAACTGCGATAACCTTTGCGGTCTTGCGTTCCTTCTTGGTTTCGTTGCCTTCTTTGTCTTCGCTGGTCTTCCACTTATCCTTGTAATCGCCCACGCGTACTACTACGATATCACCTGTTTTTACATGCATTCTTGCCATCTTGACGATACCTCCTTAAAGTACTTCGGGAGCGAGAGAAAGAATCTTAAGATAATCCTTCTCACGAAGCTCTCTTGCCACAGGCCCAAATATACGGGTTCCTCTGGGGTTTTTATCTTCTCTGATGATAACCGCTGCGTTATCATCGAAACGAACGTAGCTGCCATCGGCGCGCTTTACGCCCTTGACTGTTCTTACTATAACAGCCTTAACAACTTCGCCCTTCTTTACCTGTCCACCGGGAGTTACCTTTTTAACGGTTGCTACTACGACGTCTCCGATGCCGGCGTATCTTCTGCCGGTACCACCGAGTACTCGTATACACATAAGCTCCTTCGCACCGGTGTTGTCAGCGACTTTCATATATGACTGCTGTTGTATCACTGTGCGTTTTCCTCCTTATTCAATACAATCTTGGTTGTATCTACTGTGTTTACTTAACCTTTTCAATTATTTCAACGAGACGCCATCTCTTTGTTGCGGAAAGCGGTCTTGTTTCCATAATGAGTACCTTATCACCGACATCGCACTGATTGTTTTCGTCGTGTGCGTGTACCTTAAGTGTGTGCTTTATAATTTTTCCATATTTAGGATGCTTTACGTTGTCCTCAATTGCAACTACGATTGTCTTGTTCATTGCGTTGCTTACAACTTTTCCTACTCTGGTCTTGCGCAGATTGCGCGCTGTTGCTTCCATCACGACTGTATCTCCTTCCTGCTCACTGTGCCTTCATTTCATGAAGAATAGTCATAACGCGAGCAATATCCTTCCTGACATCAGCTATCTTGTGGGGATTGTCGAGTTGGTTTATAGCGTGCTTAAAGCGCAGGTTAAACAGTTCTTCCTTGAGTCCTGCAAGCTCTTTTTCGAGCTCTTCAACGCTCATCTTTCTGATTTCACTTGCCTTCACGTTTATCCCTCCTCAACAACATCGTTTGTTTCTTTCATAACAAACTTACACTTAATCGGCAGCTTGTGAGATGCGAGACGCATTGCTTCCTTTGCGATTTCAGGAGCAACTCCGTCCATCTCGAACATTACTCTACCGGGCTTAACAACTGCTACCCAGTATTCAGGTGAACCCTTACCGGAACCCATACGAGTTTCAGCGGGCTTCTCTGTGATAGGCTTGTCGGGGAAAATCTTGATCCAGACCTTACCGCCACGGCGGATATATCTGGTCATTGCTATACGGGCTGCTTCGATCTGATTGCTTGTGATCCATGCGGGTTCAAGAGCAACAAGACCGTAGTTTCCGTATGTCAGTGTATTTCCGCGCGATGCTTTTCCCTTAAGTCTGCCGCGCTGTACACGTCTGTACTTAACTCTCTTCGGCATTAACATTATTTGTTGCCCCCTTCTTTACCAGCATTGTTTCTATTTCCCTGAAATGCGGGACGGTTTCCCTGTCCACGATTCTGTCCACGGTTCTGCGGGCGACGGTCACCGTCACGGCGCTCTCCGCGGCGTTCGCCGGGCTTGCGATCACGGCGGTCAGGTCTTGCAGGGTTCATATCTGTGCGGATTGTTGTGAACTTCTTCTTAACATCCGGAAGAACTTCTCCCTTAAAGATCCATACCTTGATACCGATCTTACCATAAGTTGTGTGTGCTTCTGCAAAGCCGTATTCGATATCAGCTCTGAGAGTCTGAAGCGGAATAGTACCTTCATGATACTGTTCACTTCTTGCGATTTCTGCACCGCCAAGACGACCCGAGCACATGATCTTAATTCCCTTTGCGCCGAGACGCATAGTTTTTGCGATAGACTGCTTCATTGCACGACGGAATCCGATTCTGCGTTCGATCTGTGCAGCGATAGATTCAGCAACGAGCTGTGCATTAAGGTCGGGCTGTCTTACTTCGATTACGTTTACCGAAGCGGGCTTGCCTGCCATCTTTTCGATGGTAGCCTTGATCTTTTCGATTTCTGTGCCGCCCTTACCGATTACGGTACCGGGCTTTGCGCAGTAAATAAACACTCTGATTCTGGAAGCATCGCGTTCGATTTCTACCTTCGGTACGCCGCTTTCCTTGAATTTCTCCAGAATGTACTTTCTGATGTTATAGTCGGATACGAGTGTATCGCCGAACTTTTCATCTTTTTCGTACCATCTGGAATCCCAGTTCTTTATAACACCGACACGAAGACCGTGCGGATTAACTTTCTGACCCATTCAGCATTAACCTCCTTTGATTATTTCTCTTTTACAGCGATGGTAACATGGCTGGTTCTCTTGAGAAGACGGTCATATCCGCCTCTACCTCTTGCCTGACCTCTCTTAAGTGTAGGTCCGGGGCATACGAAGCACTGAGATACGTACAGGTTATCTGTATTCATCTGGAAATTGTGCTCTGCGTTTGCCATTGCGCTCTTAAGGAGCTTTGCAACCAGCGGCGATGCGCCTCTCTGTGTGTGATTAAGGATAGCCATTGCTTCCTTGGCATTCTTTCCACGAATAAGGTCGAGAACGATCTGAACCTTACGGGGAGTAATTCTCACAAATTTGAGATATGCTTTTGCTTCATTAACTTCCATTGTTCAAATTTCCTCCCTTCAATTATTTCTTAGTGGTCTTGGAGCCGGCGTGACCCTTGAAGGTTCTTGTCGGAGCGAACTCACCAAGCTTGTGTCCTACCATATCTTCGATAATATATACCGGGATATGTTTTCTGCCGTCGTGTACGGCGATTGTATGTCCGACGAAGTCGGGGTAAATTGTGGAGGCTCTCGACCATGTCTTGAGAACTTTCTTATCGCCGCTCTCATTCATAGCTACAATGCGCTTATAAAGCTTTGCCTCTACATAAGGGCTCTTTTTCAGGCTTCTGCTCATTTATTTATGCCTCCTTCTTATTTGCCGTTCTTGTGTTTAACAATGAACTTCTCAGTTCTTGCCTTCTTGTTTCTCGTCTTATATCCGAGAGCAGGCTTGCCCCAAGGTGTTACAGGACCGGGACGACCGATAGGCGAACGTCCTTCACCACCACCGTGAGGGTGATCGCAGGGGTTCATTACCGAACCGCGTACTGTAGGACGGATGCCCATATGACGCTTTCTACCTGCTTTACCGATCTTAACTGTATCGTGTTCAATGTTACCTACCTGACCGATCGTTGCCTTACAGTCAAGTCTGATAAGTCTTACTTCACCGGAGGGAAGTCTGACCTGTGCCATTCCGTTTTCTTTTGCCATGAGCTGTGCAGCTGCGCCCGCGCTACGAACGAGCTGACCGCCCTTTCCGGGATAGATCTCGATGTTGTGGATGAAGATACCAACGGGAATGTTAGCTATCGGAAGAGTGTTACCGGGTTTGATATCGGCTTCTGCACCGCTTTCGATCACGTCGCCGTCTGTAAGACCTGCGGGAGCGATGATGTAGCTCTTCTTATTATCTTCATACTCAACGAGAGCGATATAAGATGTTCTGTTAGGATCGTACTCTACGCCGATAACCTTTGCCTGAGCTTCGGTATCACGCTTGAAGTCGATAATTCTGTACTTCTGTCTGTTTCCGCCGCCCTTGTGACGAACTGTGATTCTACCGTAGCTGTTACGTCCGGCATGCTTCTTCTGTACGTCAAGCAGGCTCTTTTCCGGAGTCTTCTTAGTAACCTCATCAAATGAGGGAACAGACATCTGTCTGCGGCCCGGAGTAGTAGGCTTATAAATTTTTGCTGCCATTTCTTTACTCCTCCTTAAATCATGCCATCGAAGAACTCAATGGTCTTGGAATCTGCTGTCAGAGTAACGATAGCTTTCTTCCATTCGGATGTATAACCGGAGTGAACACCGAGTCTCTTGGGCTTTTTCTTCATATTGATGGTATTAACGCTTGCAACCTTTACCTTGAAGATTTCTTCAACCGCATTTGCGATCTCAGGCTTTGTTGCATCCTTCTTTACCTTGAAGGTATACTTTTTCTTTTCAATTCCGTCCATACTTGCTTCTGTAACGATAGGAGCAAGAATGATATCATAAACTGTCTTCATTATGCATATACCTCCTCGATAGTTTTGATTGCGGTCTGATCTGCAACTACTGTATCGCAGTTAACGAGGTCATACACGCTGATGATTGTGGAAGGCGTTGTCTTTACGCCGGGGATGTTGTCAAAGGACTTTACTACAAACTTGTTGTTCTCGGAGAGAATAACGAGAGACTTCTTTCCTGCGCCAACTGCTGTGAGCATATTTACCATTGTCTTGGTCTTATATTCTTCAGCTATGATCTTGTCCACAATAATCATTTCGTTTGCTGCAACCTTAGCGGAAAGTGCGCTTATCATTGCAACACGCTTTGTCTTCTTATTCATATCTACGCGATATGTTCTGGGCTTCGGTCCAAGAGCGATACCACCGTGTGTCCACTGAGGAGAACGTGTGGATCCCTGTCTTGCTCTACCGCTACCCTTCTGGCGCCAAGGCTTCTTACCGCCGCCCGAAACCTCGGAACGAGTCTTTGTGGACTGTGTTCCCTGTCTCTGGTTGAGAAGGTAGCCTCTTACTGCTGCATGAAGAACTGCTGCATTAGGTTCTGCTGCAAATACTTCATCAGAAAGTTCAATTGTTCCGACTTCTTTGCCGGTCATATCAACTATTTTCAAATTTGGCATCGTAATTTCCTCCCTTTCGTTAAGATTTAACCGTATTACGAATGAATACGATACCGCCGCGTGCTCCGGGAACTGCGCCCTTTACCGCGATTATATTCTTTTCGGCGTCGATCTTTGCTACGTCGAGGTTAAGAACAGTTACCTGCTCGTTACCGTACTGACCTGCCATCTTCTTGTTCTTGAAGATTCTCGCAGGGTCGATAACACCCATAGAACCCGACTGACGGTGAACAGGTCCGACACCGTGAGTCATTCTCAGCTTGTGGAGATTCCATCTCTTGATTGCACCTGTGTATCCGTGACCCTTTGTGATACCGGTAACGTCGACCTTTTCACCTGCTGCAAAAATATCAGCGGTGACGGTATCGCCTATTTTATATCCGGAGATATCATCAAGGCGGAATTCCTTAAGGTGCTTCTTGGGCTGGAGATCATTCTTCTTGAAGTGTCCGAGTGCGGGCTTGCTTGCCTTGTACTCACCCTTCTTTGTCTGTGCTACGGCTTCAAATCCGAGCTGGATAGCTTCGTATCCGTCGGTCTCAACCGTCTTGACCTGCGATACTACGCAAGGTCCTGCTTCGATTACTGTAACCGGAATAACATTTCCCTTTTCATCAAAGATCTGTGTCATACCGATCTTCTTGCCTATAATGGCCTTTTTCATTTGTTTTTTTCCTCCTGTTTTAGTTATTGGTTGACTTTCCGGGTCAACATGACATAAAACTTTCGAGAGGTTTCAAAATCGATTAGAGCTTAATTTCGATTTCTACGCCTGCGGGAAGTTCAAGACTCGTAAGCGCCGCAACTACCTTCTGCGAGGGCTTGATTATGTCAATGAGTCTCTTGTGAGTTCTTGTCTCAAACTGTTCACGGCTGTCTTTATATTTATGCACAGCGCGAAGAATTGTAACGATTTCCTTATCGGTAGGAAGCGGAACGGGTCCGGAAACTTCCGAGCCGTTTCTCTTAGCGGTCTCAACTATCTTTTCAGCCGCCTGATCGATAAGAGCATGGTCATAACTCTTAAGTTTGATTCTGATCTTCTCTTTAACTGCCACTTGCTTTTTTCCTCCTTATTTAATGTTAAGCAGGGCGGACTTCGTAACACTCTGCCGTGTGTTTCCAAACCTTCCTTGCATTAATCCGACTCAATGCGTGCAACTCTTTCGCATAAAATTCGGAAATCAAGCAAAAATAAGATTTGTAAACCCGCTTCAGATGCCCCAAAGTGCCGTTTCGCCCGATTGATACGGACATACTCCGACAGAATTACCCGCGTTCTCGCGGCAACCTCTGTCATCAGCGCATCAAGCTTGGATATTATATCATACGCACCCCATATTTGTCAATATTTTCACACGATTTTTTTGCAAAAAAGCGCCCCTGTTCACAGAATATTTACATTTTTTAGGCACTTTACAATAAAATTTTCGATTTTTTTGTGCGTTATGGAAAATTTTCCGTGTTTATCTACAAATTTAAGCGTTTTATTTGTAAATGGTTATGACTTAAAATAACCAATTTAAGCATATTTTTACTTTTTTTGACATTTTTATCAAAAAAAGTATTGACAAAAAGTGGCATATATGTTATATTATCTTTGTAATTCGAGCATCGAAAGGAGGTTAAGTAATGAAAGCAACCGGAATTGTTCGTAAAATCGACTCGCTCGGAAGAATCGTCCTGCCCGTTGAGATAAGAGAAACACTTGGAATCGAGGAAAAAGATCCGCTCGAAATATTTGTTGACGGAGAAAATATAGTTTTCAAGAAATATTCGCCGACCTGCATTTTCTGTGATGCTACAGAACATCTTACCCTTTTCAAGGACAAGAGAATCTGTCCGAAATGCATGGAAGAGCTCACCAAGCAATAATCTAAAAAAAGTATCGGCAGATGCGCAAGGTCAAAGCATCTGCCGATATTTATTATTATATAATATATAGGAAGCTTTCTACACAAAAAGCATCGTGAGTATCCACACAAGTGCCGACCAGAACAGATGGTATAGCGTTATATGCAGAGAAGTGACTCCTGCGAGCGCATCAAGCGACGCAAGCAGAAATACAGAAGCAAGTCCGACCACGAAAGCAATTACCTCAAGCAGCAGTCCCGATTTGATAACCGCGCCTGCCCTATCGCATCTGTACAGCGTTTCGAGAAGCGGTCTTGTTTTACTCTTTGATACTATACCGCCGTCCGCGATCTCACGAACGACCGTCATTTCTTTTTCTGTCTTATATTTGAGCACCTTTATCGGGAAACGTCCCGTTCCTATTATAGACTCAAGCATAGATATATTTATATTAGGATCACTCGTACGTATAACTATACCCATACCGCTTTTATAAAGATTCTGAAGTATCTTTTCAAAATCCTTATCGATACTGTAAACGAGTCTTATCTTCAGAGCGATCACGTTACCTATCTCAACGTACATTATTCTGTAATTCTTATCGCTCTCATCGTCAAGCATATATCCATATTTTGCAAAGTAAGATGCTTGGCCTACTCGAACTCTTTCTCTGTTTACAACAGCTTCAAGTCCGTCATCGGATATATCCACGTATTCTACATTTTCATCGGTAACGTTATAATCAGCCGCTCCCGAAAGGATCTTATTAAGCGGTCCGCTTATCGGCTCGAATATTACCGACGCGTACGCAAGACCCTTTGAAAAGCTCTCGCTATCCTTCATCGATATTTCATCGAGCCAGACGTTATTTTCGGTAAAGACGTCGGTATCGTTAAAGGTAACGAAGGCAGGTGCAGAATACTCCATAGTAGCTGTTTCGCCTATTATAGCGGTGCCGCTGCGCGATGCGCGCTTTGAGACCTTATATAGCGGGAAGGAAAACACGGTATACAGCGAAAAGGGAGTAACGAACATCGCCACAGAGAAAGCTATTCTGAAGCTTTCCGCAAAGCTGTCCGCATTTCGTGTCAAAACAAGCGTGACCATAACTGCAAGTAGCACAGCGACTATGAAAACACCCGAAAGGCGTTTATAAAGCATTCTGTCAGACGCTCGGAGGCTATATCCCGCGACCTTTTTAGAGCGAACGACTCTTATATACTTCGCATCCTCGGAAAGATCCATTATTCCCGACGTCGCTTCCCTTTCGGGTGCGGATTCGGTCTTTTTCATTCGTACGAGCGAATATTTCACAGACTTCGACGAAACTATCTTAAGTGCGTGCAGCTTGCGCGTAAGGTCAACCCATTTTGAAACAAGGCACATAAGCGAAACCGCAAACAGCACGAAATTAAAGGGGACAAAATCATCAGCTCCGCCAAAAAGCGAAACCATCTGATATATAATAAGAAAAATCGAGAAAAACGGCAAGAAGCTTTCGGGTTGTGCCTTAAATCGCACAAGTGAAACAAAGCCGTATTTCATTTCTCTGAACATTATCACTATCGCGAATATCGTGATCTGCAATCCCGCAAGTGCCGATATACGCACGTCCGAGCTTATGCGAAGAAAAACTTCGTTATTTATTCCAAGCAGAGTAGAATTTTCAAACCAAAATGTAAGTGCCGCAAAAATCAAGCAGAAAATAATTTTAGGGACGCAAGCAAAAAATTCTTTTTTCAGAGCGAGAAATTCTTTAGTCGAATCAAAATCATTTATCAGCGTTTTATCATCGCTTTCGATTTCCGATTCTTCATCGCTCTCCTCCATTTCGGGGATTCCGAAGACCTCTCGTATATCGTAGCCGTCATCCTTAGGTTTTTCTTCGAGTGGCTCCTGCGGAAGCGCAACTTCGTTTTCTTCTTCCTCTGCCGCCGTACTCACAAGCGCGCGCGAATTATCAACCGTACTGTTGATTCCTTTTTCAGCATCATCTATCAGCTTAGAGTTTTCACGCATCTGCGAAATAACGCTTGCATTACGAGCAGGTCTTCTGACCGGAGCTTCGTCAAATAAATCTATTTTTTCAGATCTCGTAGGTATTTCGGGTTTAGTCACACGCTCTGCATAGCTGTGTGGGCGCAACTTCTCCAAAAGCTCATCGCCCGTTTTTTTACTGACAAACGGGCTTGGCGGAGCGTCATTACTTCCGAGACCGCCAACGTCCTGACGATTCTTTTCATCGTCATTCATTTTGCTTACCTCCCTTCCTTGAATTATAGTCTTTTTTAATTAAGTATTATTTTTTCATTTCGCGCTGTCTTGCCGCCTCGCAAAGAACGACCGCAGATGCGCATGAGACGTTAAGCGAGTTTACCTGACCGTGCATCGGTATTGAAATTATATGATCGCATTTTTCTGTAACGAGGTGTGATATTCCGTTTCCTTCGCTGCCGAAAACGAATGCCGCAGCTCCCGTCATATCTGTATCATAAACAGAAGTACCGCCTGCCTCCGCGCCGTATACCCACACGCCGCGTTTTTTAAGAGAATCTATCGTCATCGCAATATTTGCAACCTTCGCGATCGCCAGATGCTCTACAGCACCCGCCGACGACTTAACCGTTACTGCCGTAACCGCCGCATTTCGACGTTTCGGAATTATAAGTCCGTCCGCACCTGCCGCATCCGCGCATCTGATAAGTGCTCCGAGATTATGCGGATCCTCTATTCCGTCGGCTATAACTATAAACGGCGCGTGTCCTCTTTCTTCAGCTACTGCGAAAATATCGTCAACGTCCACGTATTCAACAGCCGACGCGAACGCCGCAACTCCCTGATGCACTCCGCCGTTTGCAAGTCTGTCAAGCTTTTCCTTCGGAGCATCAATAACCGGGATACCGCGTTCTCTTGCCTTTGATTCAATAAGCTTTACCGACCCCTCGCGCTCACCTGCAAGTATAAATATCTTATCTATTTCGCGGTCGGTCTTGAGAAGCTCAAGTATCGCGTTTCGTCCGTATATCGCTTCTCCGAGTTCTTCCCTGTTATCTCTGTTATCTTTGTAGTTATCTCTGAAATCTCCGCGTTCTCTTTTAAATCCTTTGGAGTCGTTTCTGTAATATTTTCTTTTTTCGTTATTTCTCATTTTCAAACCTTCGATCAAATATTTACTCTATGTATTATATCACATTAAAATTATTTTGTATAGTATTAAGGTGAAAAAGTTATTAATATTTTTATTTTAAAAACCGAAAAGACACATCGTACGATGTGTCTTTTAAAAGGCAATATTACCATCGGTATTGCTTAAACGAAATTACTGCTCAGCTCTTCTTGCTGCAAAGCATTCGCTGCAATATACGGGTCTGTCACTTGTGGGCTGGAACGGAATCTTAGCTACCTTTCCGCACTCTGCGCAAACAGCCTCAAACATTTCTCTCTGGGGCTTTGTTGCATTCTTTCTTGCGTCGCGGCAAGCTTTGCATCTCTGGGGCTTATTCTTGAAGCCCTTCTCTGCATAGAATTCCTGTTCTCCTGCTGTGAACACGAATTCTGCTCCGCATTCCGCACACTTAAGTGTAATGTCCTGATACATTCCTTTTTACCTCGCTTTAAATTATATATTATGTGTTCCCAAGGCGGACTCAAACCGCCACCTTTGCAATGTTAGCTACAACGCTCTATCTGAGCGAGTCGGGCACCCATACAGAATTAGAACAGTCGATTTGCCACGAATCTTCAAATCAGCTGTTTAAGCTTACTTTTAATTCTATATAAGGCGTTGTCAACCGATTTCTCGCTTTTATTAAGAGCTGACCCGATATCCCGATAGGAATGTCCTTCAAGGTAAAGAAGAAGTACCGACTTTTCATAGGACGAAAGTTGCGACATTACTTTTTCATTTTCTTCGAGCTTTTCGCGAGATGCTCTTCTGCCCGTTTCACGCAGTTCATCTTCCGCAATGACGTACGAAGCAGATTTTTTCTTATTCTTTTTTTCCTTGCGCTTTATGGATATGAGACGGTTTCTTATGCATATCTTCGCATAAAGACCGAACGTGACCTTGTCCTGCGACGTATCAAAGGTAGACGCCGCATCGTACAACGCCATCGCCGCATCCTGAAGTCTATCATCGAACTCGGACGGAGAATCTCCAAACAGCTTAGTAACCTGTGATTTCATAAGCGGAGAAAAATCCGCACAGAGCTCGGAGAACGCAGAATCGTCACCATTTTTAGTCTCATCTATAAGCTTTGCAAGTCTTTTTTCCAAATTAAAAGAACCTCCGAGTGCGCGAAAAGGTGATTTTCAGCACGATCACTTTTCCGAGCCCTCTAATATCATTCTACTTTCGTATTATACCAATCGTTTAATATTTTGTCAATACTTTTTTAATATTTCTTTTACTGTTTTTTTCGTTTTTGTGAAATTACACCTAAACGGAGAGGTGATTTTTGTGCATTTAGACATTAGTCGTCGAGAAGATAATCAATTTCGCCCGTAAGCAGAGCCAAAACACCTCTATAAACCACCTCGGGACGGTCATCAAAGGTATGTCTCATAAGCTCAAGCTGATTCACGTTATCCGCAACGAGCTTGATCTCGAGCGAAAGCTGTCTTTCATCGATTATCTGACAACAGAGATCGTATTTCCCGTCTGATCTTATCGAAAAGCTCGTTTTTATCTCCGAGCCTCTCTCTTTGAACGAGATAAATCTGAGCGCACTTTTCAGGCTTCTCGTTCTGATATATCCAAGTATTTCACCCTGCAGATTCTCAGCGATATGGCGTCCGCGCTCTGTTATGAGATAGAATATTTTATTTTCGTCGTGTATCTCTTTTATATTTCCCGAATCAAGGAGCTCTGCAAAGCACTCTGCAAAATCTATTCCGCCAACCACGCCGTCTTGCATAACGATCGCATTTATATCCTCGAATTCGAGAGGCTTATTAAGATTGTGCAGCAGATAGAGTATAAATATCTTTATATCATCTTTTTTCTTAAGAGGCGCAATCATCATAATCATAAATACCGCACTAAAGCTGCGGTTACTTCCTTTCGTAGTATTCAATAGGCAAATAATCGGGTGAGAAACCTCACCCGATTATATTTTTTATTATATTAGCAAGATATAATTATGCAGCAGGAGTTTCGTTTTCCTTGCCTGTGCTCGGTGCGGGGGCTTCCTCTACGGTAGGAACGTAGTTCTTATCCTTTGCCTTTGTCCAAACAACGTGTCCTGCGAAGTTGTTATCGAGCTTCTTAATATTGTCGTTAACAAGGTAAGCTGTTCTTCCGAAGTAAAGCGGAACTACTACACAGTCATCTGCAACGAGGAGCTTTTCAGCTTCGTGGAGCTTCTTTGCTCTTTCCTCAGGAGTCTTAGCGTTGTAAGCTGCGTCGATAAGAGCCGCATATGCTTCGCTGTTATATCCGCTTGTGTGAGGAATGAGAGGCCATTCTGTTTCCGAAGCCGAGAAATCGTAAGCACCGCCCGAATACTTGGGGGCAAACGGTGCAAGTACTGCGAAAGCATCTGTGGAAAGCATATTGTAGTTTACTGCTATAATATCGAATTCATATACTTCCGGTTTGCCATCTTTGTTAAGCTTTTCGAATGTGCCTGTGTTATAAGCATCTCTGAGCTTATCGCCGCAAACGTCCTCGTAAATGGTTTCCATTTCGATAACCTTATCGCCGGAAGAATTTGTCTTGATTACTTCTTCCTTGTAGTCATATCCGTAGTACGAAAGAATCTCATAGCTTGCATTTACACCGAGCTGCTTCCATACGCCCACGCAGTATTCCGCAACAGCAATATCAACCGCTTCATTAGCTATAACGAGTGTGATCGACTTACCCTTGAGTCCTGCTTCGCTCGCAAGCTTCTTAGCCTCTTCGAGCTTAGCGGATGTGCTGATCACGCCCTTATGGAAGGACGTTCCCTTTGTTGTCTCGTAAACGAGCTCGGAGACAAGAGAATCTGCCGCCTCAGCATAAACAACGATGTCCTGGATCGCCTTTCTGTCGATTGCAAGAGAGAGTGCCTGTCTTGCCTTAGGGTCGGCAACGGTCTCGGAATTCATATTGAACATATAGGAATATGTAAACATATTGTCGAGCATAGTTACTTCTTCAAGAAGCTTCTTACGCTCTGCGAGCGGAATATCGGATGTGAACGCGTATTCGCCGCTCTTATACTTTTCGTACGCCTCTTCTGCTGTTACGTAGTGAACGCAGATTCTGTAAGGCGTTACGTACTTTTTAATGCTTACGTCCGTATCAGGCTCACGTCTGTAGTACTGGTTACGCTCAAGTGTGATCGACTGAGGATCATTCTGGCTGTCTGTAATCATTTCAAAGCTCTTTACGTAGAAAGGACCGTTAGAAACAAGAACTGCCGAAAGAGAAGCCCAGTTCTCATCCTTAACACTTCTTACAACCTCTTTACGGAGAGGATAGAGTGCAACGCTGGTGAGGTTACTAAGGAATGTTTCCGCATCTACTCCAACGTTAAGATCGATCGTGATCTCGTAAGTACCCGAGGAATAGAATCCGATGTCATCTCTTCTTACGTCGCCGTTCTTAACCTCAACGGCATTCTTTACCGGGAAAAGAAGCGCTGCTGCCTCGCACTTGAACTCGGGGTCCATTATACGGTTCCAAGCATATACGAAGTCTGCTGCGTCAACTCTGATACCGTCACTCCAGTAGGATTCGCCAAGGCTGATAACGAGAGTTTCGGATCCGTCTTCGTTCTCTGTAATCTTATACTTCTTGCAAAGACCCTTTTTAATCTTTCCCTTTTCATTCATGTAGAAAAGTCCCTCATACGTAAGAGAAAGGAATTCAGCCGATCCGACGTCATTATAACAGAGTGCCGGGTCGAAGCCGAAGGTCTCGTCCATATAAATATCAATAGTTGCACCCTTGTCTTCTTCCTCTTCGCCGTTTGTACAAGCGACGAAACCTACAAGCAAGGTTGCAAGACACAAAAGTATTGCTAAAAATCTTTTCAAAATATATTCCTCCTAACCTGCTGCTGCCTCTGCTGTACAGAAGTTTTCCGATACATACAGCAACGGACAATAACATTTCCTTGATATTATAACATCTGATCTCGAATTTATCAAGTGGGTAAATTAAACTTATTTTTTTCTTTTGCGAATTTGGATATTTGCACAATTAATGGCCTTACTTTTCGTTAATTTTAACAAAGCGAATTTACCAAAAATATACAATTTTCATCTTTGAGGTCTGCCTAAGCGGATAAAAAAGCGGGAATGATAATATTACCGACAAAATTCACACACAGGAGAGTCAGATGAAAAATTTAAAAGACAAATATCTTCACACAGACCTTGCCTCCGAAGGAAGCAAATTTCCCGACTCATCCCTTCGCGGAGCGACCTACGAAGAGAAAAGTGTAAACGGAAACACTGTAGCGCGGCTTCACATAACCGACAGCGAAGGTGCCGAATCGCTCGGAAAGCCCATCGGAAGATATATCACCGTAGGATTCACAAAGTGCGACGAGCTTTGTGAAAAGGATCGCGTTTCGCTTATCGAAACCGTTTCCGACGAGATACGCACGCTTGCAAAAAGCATGTGTCCCGACGGTATAAGCGGCATCCTCGTTGCCGGACTCGGAAACCGAAGCATAACCTCCGATTCGCTCGGACCGATATGCACAGACAACATAAACATCACGCGCCATTTAAACTTAAGCGAAAGCGACAAAAAATATCTGCCCGAGATATCGGCTATTGCGCCCGGAGTGCTCGCACAGACGGGTATAGAGACAGTTGAGCTTATCCGCGGTGCGGCTCAAAGCTGTCAGCCCTCACTCATAATCGTCATTGACGCTCTGGCATCCCGGTCTGTCGGACGTCTTGCTTCCACCGTGCAGCTATCCGACACAGGGATATCTCCCGGCTCGGGTATCGGAAACCACCGGAAAACGATAAACTCGGAAACCGTCGGATTTCCAGTAATGGCGATCGGAGTCCCTACTGTCGTTGACAGCGCAACTCTCGTGCTTGACGCGCTTGAGCGTGCGGGGATAGAAGAATATCCCGACAGCCTTATTCCCGTGCTTGAGGAAGGAATGAGCTTCTTCGTCACTTTAAAGGACAGCGATATTGCCGTAAGCGAGCTTTCAAGCATACTTTTCGAGGCATTGAATCTCTTTTTTTCTTCCATCGGCAATACAAACGGAATTAAAGGCGATTGCGGGTAATAGATATAGTACAAAAGCATTTCGCAAGGGAGTATTATATGTTCAAAAACGAAACGGTATTTGTACGCGCATCCGAAAACGAGCGGCGATTCAGAATGATGATATGCTTTCTCGGTCTTGCCGTAGTTTTATATACGGTGGCATCATTTTCAGCCGATATTCTTTCTCTTGAGCAGGTAGAGAGCTTCATTATACGAAGCGGATTTATGACAAGCTCTCTTCCCGAAAAAATATTCGGATTTACCGAATAATCAAAGCATCCACAGCACTGCCTTGAGCGCTGTGGAGCTTTTTTATAAAGTTAACAACCTTTACGCGGGAAGCTCAAAAGAAAATATCTTTTTGAAAAGTGCCGTATGACCCTTATATATCTCGTCGTAATCTCTTCCGCCTCCGACCGCGACCTTTTGTCTTATGCAAATAATGGTATCGTCGGGCAGCAGCTCGAATGCACTTTCAAAATATTTTCCGAAATCGGTATCCTTGAGATAAACGCTGTATTCATCTCTTGCAAATTCGGGAGTATATCCCAAAACCTCCTCGAGAGTGGCAAAAGCGTTATTATTGCGAAGAATATCGTAATTATATTTATCCATAAGACAAATTATCGCCTCTCCGGTAGCAACGAGCGTATTCGTGTTATTCAGCGCGTTATTTCGGTCTTCAGCCGTATAGAGAAAAACGTATTCTGTATTTTCTGCTATACTCTGCTTTTTCGCCTCTGCTTCAAGCTCCTTCTGCTGCTCGGGAGAGAGGAGATATTCGCCGTAGGTTATTGCATTTATTTTGCCGTCGCCGTTTATGTCATCCGAAAGCAGCTCGGAGAAAGCATCCGATATTTTTTCAAGCTCTCCGCCGTCAAGCTGTGCGGGACCCGAATATATCGCCTTGATGTCGTATTTTTCCTTCGTTACCATCTGCGTTACGAGAACAGCGCCTATAATGATGATAAACAGCGCTACTATCGTATGCCACTTATAGTGATACCAGTAATTTTCCACCCATGCTCTAAACGAGGTCGGACGCTTTATTTCATCGGGATCAACGTAAGGTCTGCTTTCGTTATTTTCAAGCTTTTCCATATTACGGTCAACCTTTCAGTCTTTTTACAGTTATTTTTCATATTATATCACGGCTTATGCAAAGTTTCAAGGCGCATTTTTTAAATCATCGTAAACTAATTATAAATATAAATCGACACACCCATTGCGCAAAAAGGCAACGGGTGTGCAAAACCAGATTTAAATTTTTTTGACCTTAAGTATCACCGTACCGTTTGCCGGAACACTTTCAAATTTGCCGTACAGCATTTCGTAGGTCATAACTTTTGATGTTTATTTATATTTTTCTTATTTCCCCGCCCGATACCATTGACGGAGGGATACCTTTTATTTTTTTATATGCCTTTGAAAAATGATAAACGTCGCAGTATCCGAGCTCAAGCGCTATCTCGGTTATCGTGAAATTTTTGCTCTTCAGCATTTCTTCTGCGTTTTCCATTCTCAGATTATCACGGTATCCGGTAAGCGTCATACCCGTTTGCTTCAAAAACTTACTGCGCAGATGTGACAGAGATATCGAGCAGTATTCTGCTATTTCTTCTCCCGAAAAATTCTTTTTGAAATTCTCGTGGATATATTTTATAGCCTTGTTTATATCCTTGTCGGTTTTCGATGAGGATATCTGCGTATTCATAATTTCAAGATAAAAATCAAGCAGGATAATACGGCTTCTCGTGTACGAATCCCAGGTTTTCGACTGCCATATATCGACAAGAGAGGAAAGAGTGTCTATCTGTTTTTTCGTACCCACGATTATTTTTGGAAGCTCTGCCGGAAAATTAGCATCAAAATCCAAAGAAAGCTGATAGAGGCTCGTTACGTAGGAAGAGCCCTTTTCAAGAAAGATATAATAGCGCTGATTTTTTCTGAGTACAACGATATCTCCCTCTTTTATGGGACAAACGTTGTTTTTATCATCCTTGAAATAACCTTTTCCCGAGCAGACGGCAACAAAGCCATCCCCTTCTCTGTCGGGATTATAAAAATCGAGGTCTTCCTTTTCGGTTTTTCTGACTATCGTATATATTTCGTTTACATCTATACCGCGAAAGCTCATTCAAATTCACCTCAGTATTATTATACATCAAATAAGTTCAAAAAAGCAATAGAATAGTCTTTTTTTAATTCTTTTGTACAAAAATAAAATACAATTATACATTTATTAATTCACACAAAAATTATAAGATATATTAAAAAGGAGGAAAGTGTATATGATAAAAGTTGAGAAGATAATAATTCCATCCGCATCACTCGGAAAATCGAGTCCCATGCCCGATATAAAAAATATAAGCTACATACACGCAGGGTACGAGGTTACCGACAGAATCGAGGAAGATGAAAAGACCTATATCGGTAAGGGGATGATATCCACTATGCTCCCTTACACTATCCAGGATCGGTATGACAGAGAAAAGAAAAACAAGGCTTACTCAGCCTGTGTGCTTGAAAACGAGTATTTACGCGCTGTTTTCATTCCCGAGCTCGGCGGCCGCCTGTGGTCTCTCTACGACAAGGAAAAATGCACTGATCTTTTATACGTAAATCCCGTTTTTCAGCCTGCCAATCTCGGACTCAGAAACGCGTGGTTCAGCGGCGGCGTTGAATTCAACGTAGGTATAAAGGGGCACAGTCCGCTAAGCTGCTCTCCTCTTTGGGCGCGAATAGACAAATATGAGGGCGGCGATATCCTAAGACTTTACGAGTTTGAAAGAATACGCGGTGTCGTTTACAGTATAAACGCTTATCTACCCGAAAATTCGCCCGTACTGTATATAAAATGTATAATTGAAAACAGAGACCGTCAGGAGAAAAGCATGTACTGGTGGTCAAATATTGCCGTTCCCGAGACCAAGGGAACGAGAATAATCGTACCTACCGACACGTCATTTCTTTGCTTATACAACTACGACCACTACGTAGTAGACAAGGCGTCCATCCCGATTCACGATGGTATAGACGTAACCTATCCCGACAATATTTCCGCTTCCAAGGATTTCTTTTACAAAATACCGAAGGACTCTTACAAATGGATAGCATCCGCAAACAAATACGGAAACGGTCTTCTCCACTGTTCGACAAGAGAGCTTAAAGGCAGAAAGCTTTTCGTGTGGGGGCAAGGTCAGGGCGGAAGGCACTGGAACGAGTGGCTCTCGGAAGAAAATTCGTCATACATAGAAATACAGGCAGGTCTTGCATCGACTCAGCTTGAGCACATTCCCATGAAGGGACAAAGCACGTGGGAATGGACAGAGGCATACACAGCGCTCAGCTGCAACGCTTCTGACATCCACTCGGATTATGGGAAAGCTATTTCGACTATAGAAAATTATATGCTTGACCGAATAGGTGACCCCGACAAGCTTACTATCCCCGATCTGAATGCTCTTATTTCATCTGAAATCGTTTACCGCGGCTCCGAATGGGGTGCGCTTGAAGAAGAAATACGCGGTGAAAAAATCAGCCGCTATTTCGATTTTGAAAGAACGTTTGCACCCGAAAGCAGTATGTGGTTTGATTTGGCTGAAAAAGGCAGGTTCCCCGTGCCTGATATCACGTGCGAGCCGGAAAGCTACGTGGTCGGCTCTTTTTGGGCAGAAAAGCTTGAAAAACTAAAGGAAGTCAACTGGTACAGTCTATTACATCTCGGAGTTGTAAAATACGCTTCGGGTGACCTTGACGGTGCAAGGCGAGCTTTCGAAGGCTCGCTTGAGCTTAAGCCCTCGCCGTGGGCTTATCGCAATCTTTCTATGTTATACAGAAACGAATTTTCCGATTGTGAGAAAGCAAGAGAATATATTCTCAAAGCATTCGGGCTCAAAAAGGATTCGCCTTACCTTTGTAAGGAGGTAGCAATACAGCTTACCGAAGACGGCGGTGATGAAATATGGCTTGAAATCTTCGAGAGTCTTCCGAATGAGCTTAAAAGCATAGGAAGGCTACGCTTATACAAGGCTATAGCTCTTATAAACCTTGGAAGATACCGAGAGGCTACAGAGATAGTAAACAAGGATTTTATAATGAGCGACATCAAAGAAGGCGAGCTTTCTATATCATCGCTCTGGTTCAGACTATATCGCAGGATATATGCAGAGGAAAACGGCGTAGATTTCAGCGAAAGCGACCACGATCTTATAAGGCTTGCCGACAGCAAATATCCTCTTCCCAAAAGCCTTGATTTCAGAATGCACGATTAAAACGTATCAAAAAGGAGAAAAAATATGAAAATACCATCACCTTTTATTCCTTTAAGAATAAGCACAAGCGGACTTGAACACACTGTAGAGATCGTCGGAAGAAAGTACGTTTTCGGTGCCGATGCTATGATAAGCTCTATCGTCACGCAAGGCAAGGAAATTCTTGCAGGACCCATGCGTATCGTTTCGCAGGAAGACGGTGAAGCCGCTATCTTTGATGAAGCTTATCCCGAAAACGAAAGTGAAAGCTTTATACAGAGCCGCTCTGACGAGGAAGCTGTCATCTGCGGATGCAAGCAGACT
Organism: Clostridia bacterium; assembly: GCA_017532425.1. Taxonomy (GTDB): domain Bacteria; phylum Bacillota; class Clostridia; order Oscillospirales; family CAG-272; genus SIG672. The sequence goes on from JAFXJH010000125.1 coordinate 21,105, forward strand.
CAAAGATTCATCGTTGATTTCTGCAACACTATACATTTCGACGGAAATATCGACATTGATTTCAAGCTTATGACAAAAGGTCACACTGTTGCGCAGGTCTTCGGTATGAGCGGTATAAAGCCGCTTCGCTACAAGCTTGATTACTTATGGCTTGAGATACCTCTGAAAAAGGAGCTTTTTACTCTCTATCATATGTTTCCAAACAGCTCAATGATAGCAGATAACGGAAAAGTATATACCGAGAATACGACATCTACAAGCGGTGCTATTCCGCGTGAAAGCGTTGCACTTCCCTTCCGACCGCTTTTGTGGCTTGGAAACGAAGAGCTCGGTATAGGATTTTTCGCGGAAAACAATCGCTACTGGCAGAATAGTGACGAAAAAAAAGCTATCGAAATAATTCAGAAGGAAAAAGAAACCGTTCTTCGCATCCGTCTTCTCGACTCTCATCCGTATTCGTGGAAGGGTGATTTTGAAAAAGGTGCAGGTCTTTACACGCCTATTGATTTCCACTTTGGATTTCACGTTACGCCCGTAAAGCCCTTCCCCGAAAATCCCTACCTTCACAGAGCTCTTCATCTCGACTGCGGCACGAAGATAAAGGGAAATTATATGGATTATCTCAGCTGTGAAAACCGCTTCGACCTGCTTAAGGAAAAGGGAGTCACCACTCTCATTCTTCACGAAAAGTGGAACAAATCGCAAAACTGGTTTTCGCTTTCCGAATACACCGCAAATCAGTTAAAATACATAGTAGACGAGTGCCACAAACGAGATATAAAGGTAATGCCCTACTTCGGGTATGAGCTGTCTGCTATGTCGCCGGTATGGAGCGATATTCACGACAAGGTACTTACAAAATATTCAAACGGCAGACTTGACGGCGGTTGGTGGCGTGTTCCTTTCCAGCGGGATTACTGCGTATGCTACAACTCCGATTACGCCGACTACTTCGTTGAGGGCATAAAAAAGATAATGGACGAATACAACATAGACGGAGTTTATCTTGACGGAAGTGCGCGCCCGACCTTCTGCTCCAACACAGAGCACGGCTGCGGATGGTATGACGAAAACGGTGCTCTACACGGAAGCTATTCGATAAAAGCAATAAGAAGGCTCTTTCAGAAGCTTCACAAGGTAGTGAAGGAAAGAGGCGGTCACATAAACGTTCATACATTTGCAGCTGTCAATTTCACCGCTCTTCCTTATATCGATCAAAACTGGTTCGGAGAAAATCTTCAGTTTGATCTTATGAAGGGAAGCTCGAAGGACGTAGACCTTGACTATTTCCGTGCAGAATACAGCGGCAGAAATATGGGTGTGCCCGTTGAATTTATAGTATACGAAAACAGACCTCTGTGGCAGTTTGAAAACGCACTTGCGATATCTCTTCTGCACGGAATATTGCCCCGCCCCAATCATATCGGGCATCCGCTCGAGGTTATGAGCAAGGTATGGGATATCATCGAAAAATTTCCTGTAGAAAAATCCGAATGGCTGCCATACTGGAAAAACAATGCAAAAACATCGAATCCCAAAATCAAGGTAAGCTACTACAAATACACCGACGTTTCGGGAGATGCTTCTCTGCTTGTATTTATATCGAACGTTTCACCCGAAGAAATTTCTTCTGTCAAGATACAGCTCGAAGAAGAAATTTCTTATATAAAAGATCTGACAAGCAACACAACAATCTCTGAGCTCTCGTTTGATATAAAGGGACACGATTACAAGATGCTTTTTATCAAATAAGCACAATTTACCGTAAAAACAAATTAACCGATGAGATCTTTGAATTTCTCATCGGTTAATTTTATGTATTTTTAATTAATCGGCGTTTCACGCAGTATCTCACGCTCTGCCTTGAGAGCCTCTCTTGTGGCTATCTCGTCGATTATCTGCTCCATTATTTCGGCAAGTCTTGCCGAGCGAGAATAGTCTGCGGGAGCGTAAAAATTGATTCTATCGTCTTTGAAAAGTCGATGCACGCGCTCTACGTTATTTTTCTCGGGATCATATACTCCTATCGAGAATCCGCCCTTGCTTTTTACAAGGCGCATACACGGTATATCCGTAGCACTGTCGCCTATGTAAACGATATTTTCGTAGGGAATACGCAGCATACTTTCGGGCATACTGTCATTTACCCTTTCGTCATACTCCTCGAGAAATCCCTTTGCTATTCGAAAAATATACTGCGTTTTGCTCGTATAGTTTATCGCCTGCGCAGGCCATTCTGCCACTTTGTCCGCTGTATAAAGATAGGACGAAGCGTATATTCTTTTAAAATGATGTGCTATCTCGCTGCCTTCTATGATCTCCTTGAGTCCAGAGGAGATTATATAGTGCTCAATATCGATACCGCGCCTGCATGCATACTCATTCATCATATCAAACCAGTCAGTAACCCCGGTATAAAGCTTTACGTCAGCACCTATCTCCTTGAAATATTCACGCTTAAGCGATTTGTTTTTAAAGCGCGAATATTTTATGAGCTGGTACATCCAGGCAAGATTTGTATCCATACGGTTAGCTTCTGCAAGCTCGTCCGAATCCCTCCAGAATTCATCCTTGTCGATTCCGAACGACGGTATCAGCGTAAATGTCTGCATATCGTCGGGCGAGAGCGTTTTATCAAAATCATAGCATATAGCCATTTTCGGGCGCTTGGCTCTGATCTCGGTTTCTTTGTCGCAGAATGTCCTTTCAGCTCTGTCCATATTAAATTTCCTCTCGAACATTACTTATATTATACGTCTGATAAAAAGTCTGATTTTTATCTGTTTTATATTGCTTTGAATATCTCAAGACAGGGTCTTGTCAGCGCAAGTGCGGTTTCAATATCGGGCGACCATCCACACTCAAGGCTTACACGCTTAACGTTAGGGCATTTTTTCAGAGCCTCTGCGCATATTTTAAGATGCTCCATATCCCCTTCCTCGGGCACTCTTCTGTCAAGAGGGCGCGCATAGTGTGCATGCCAGAGTCTATCGGAATATTCGGGCATAGACTCAAGAGAATCGTTGTTTCGTGCGTGATGGAAAAAGTCTACCATTACTCCCACCGACTTATTTCCCGAAAGCCGCGCAAGTGATGCACCCTCGCCCACCGTATGGATATAGTTACACTCGTTTGCCGAAAGAGGCTCTACGGTCACAACCATACCGTATTTATCGGCGACCTCACCGCAAACGTTAAGCACGCGCGCAAACTGTCTGTCAGTCTCCTCGCGTGTCATACCTTCCTTGATGGCGCGCACGCCTCCGCTTCCGATAACAGCGACCTTGCCTCCCCAAGCGGAGATACGCGCAAAGCCCTTATCCGCATATTCGGCGACCTCTTTTAATATCTCATCCTGATTCTGATCGGGTGCATACAGCTTCATACCACCCTTGAAGAAAAGATTGCACGCCTCTGCGGCTATCGCATACTTTTCCACGATCGCGCTTTGCTTACTGAATTCAGAATCATCAAGTGACGCAAGCCAGCTGAAGCTCGCTTCAAAATAATCATATCCCAGACCCGAAAGCAGCTGAAGCTTATCGGGGGAGGTGCATACACCAATCTTCATTTTTATGACCGTACCTTTCTTTGCATTTTGCCTTATTTGTACGATTACATTATAACACCAAAATTTACGTTTGCCAATAGCTTTTTTATCTTTTAGTGGAAATTTTATCTTAATTCCGGTCATCCGACGGTTTTACCGGGTAAATCAAGATATCTCTGCTCATTTTAAGAGCATAATCAAGTGCGACCTTCGTGCCGCTTTTGCGCTTTGTCGGAGCGTTTTGTTCGTCGTAATAGACGATGCAGTATTTACTTTTATCTATCATTTCACGGTTGCGCTCGACGTATGCGGCTCTGCCTGAACCGTGAAGCTTTTCGGGGTAATAAGTATCCTCGTACGATTCAAGCAGATACGCTTTATACTCGTCGCTTATGAACGGAAATTCAGCCCGCACGTAAACACGTTTTACGTGTGGATATTTTTCTTTTAGTTTGGTCACGAGCTCGAGGCAAAGGCTGTCGAAGTCCGATTTACTGCCGAACAGAAAGGTGTCCACGTTTTCGTCGGTAATCAGTTTTTCAACGGCTTCGGTTATTTTGGTTCTCAGTTCATTTGTTTCGTTAATGGTTCTGTGTCCGAAGAAGCAGCAGGTGTTATTCTCCATTTTTCTTTCACTCCAAGTAAATATTTCATCATCTATTATATATGATTATTGACTTAAAGTCAATAATCATTTACTTGTAGGAAGTTATAATTCATATCGTTTCCTTGTAAACTATTAATATACCGAGGAGGCGAAACAATGAAAACAGAGTTTGCAGAAAAATATATTACTTTAGGTTTAAAGATTGCCTATTATAGAAAAAAAGCCGGATATACACAAGAAACGTTCGCTGAACTCATTGATAAAAGTGTAAATTTTGTCGGTCAAGTCGAAGGCCCGGGAACTGTGCGTGGTGTTTCTCTTGAAACCTTGTTCAAGATAGCGCAGGTTCTCAAGGTATCGCCGTCAAAATTACTCGAGGAAGACTGAATCATAACGCAAAAACGGACTATGGAGATTCCATAGTCCGTTTTGGTTTTATTAGTCAAGGGGTTTCATTGTGGGGAACAGAAGCACGTCTCTTATCGACGCGGAGTCGGTAAGGAGCATAACGAGTCTATCCACACCGAATCCGAGTCCGCCTGTGGGAGGAAGTCCGTATTCGAGTGCTGTGATATAGTCGTAGTCTACCTGTGCCTTGCTTTCGGGATCGAGTGCAAGTCTGTCTGCAACCTGCTTCTCGAAGCGCTGCTTCTGGTCTATCGGATCGTTAAGCTCGGAGAATGCGTTTCCGAATTCTGTTGCGTTGATGAAGTATTCAAAACGCTCTGTGAATGCGGGATCGTCGGGCTTACGCTTTGCAAGCGGGCTGTTTTCAACCGGATAATCATATATGAAGGTCGGCTGAATGAGGTTTTCTTCAACGAACGCATCGAAGAATTCTACGAGAATTGCGCCCTTTGTGGGAATTTCGGGAAGCTCTACGTGCTTTTCCTTTGCAATCGCGATTGCTTCTTCATCTGTTGTGATAGCTCCGAAATCAACGCCCGAATACTTCTTGACAGCTTCGATCATCGTCATTCTTTCCCAGTGGCCAAGGTCGATATCTTTACCCTGATAGTTTATCTGAAGTGTTCCGCAAACCTTCATAGCAACAGTCTTCATCATCTCTTCAACGAGATCCATCATACCGTGGAAATCGGTATACGCCTGATAAAGCTCGATAGACGTGAATTCGGGGTTATGCTTTGTATCCATACCCTCGTTACGGAAGATACGTCCTACCTCATATACCTTATTCATACCGCCTACTACAAGACGCTTGAGATAAAGCTCTGTTTCGATACGGAGAACCATATCCATATCAAGAGTATTATGATGCGTATAGAAGGGGCGAGCCGATGCGCCTATTTCAAAGGGTGTGAGGATAGGTGTATCAACCTCAAGGAAGCCCTTGCCGTCAAGGAAGCCGCGGAGCTCGCGAAGGATCTGACTGCGCTTTACGAAGGTATCCTTTACTTCGGGATTTACGATAAGGTCAACGTAGCGCTGACGGTATCTTGTATCTCTGTCTGTAAGTCCGTGGAACTTTTCGGGAAGCGGAAGGAGAGATTTTGCAAGAAGCGTGATCTTCTGCGCGTGTACCGAGATCTCGCCCGTCTTTGTTCTGAAAACAAAGCCTTCAACTCCGATAATATCGCCTATATCCCACTTTTTGAAGTCTGCATATTCTGCTTCGCCTACGTCATCGCGGCGGAAATATACCTGAACTGTGCCCTCGCCGTCATCAATATGACCGAAGGAAGCCTTACCCATAATACGGCGGCTCATAAGTCTGCCCGCTATCGAAACCTTCATCTCTGTTTCGTCAACGAACTCGCTCTTTATTTTTGTGCTTGACGTTGTAACGTCATATTTTGTAAGTACAAAGGGGTCCTTGCCCGCGTTCTGAAGCTCGGTGAGCTTATCGCGTCTTATCTGAAGTATTTCACTCAGATTTTCGACCTCCTGTTGTACGTTTTCGTTTCTGTTTTCTTCCATTTTACGTCCGGACCTTTCAAAAATTTACTTTGCTATGCTGAGTATTTCGAGTGAATTTTCTCCTGCAGGTGTGGTAACCTTAACTGTTTCACCAACCTTATGTCCTATAAGGGCCTTACCGATAGGAGAAAGATCGGATATTTTATGCTGAAGGGGTGCTGCTTCTGTAGAACCAACTATGGTATATTCTACCTCTGTGTTCTTTGTCGTATTGAATACAACTACCTTTGCACCGATATTTACTGTGTCTGTGCTTATCTGATCGTCAGAGATTACTTTTACGTTTTTGAGCATCTCTTCGAGCTCCTGAATACGGCCCTCTACCTTAGCCTGCTGTGTTTTTGCTTCGTCGTATTCACTGTTTTCCGAAAGGTCGCCGAAGGAAAGTGCGATTCTTATGCTCTCAACGATCTCCTTACGTCTGTCATTTTTAAGAAATTCCAGTTCGTTCTGAAGTTTTTCAAGACCTTCTTTAGTAAGTGTGAGTTGCTGTGCCATTGCTGTTTTCTCCTATTACAATATATATAATTTTTAATAATAAACTTGTTTTATTAGGATTACTCTACCTTTTCGCCGTAGAGTACCTTGAGTGCCTTCCGAAGCTGATCGTCCTCTTCCTCTGTCAGAGAGAGCAGATTTTTCGATGCCGCTTCCTCGCTGAGCTTCTGCTCAACGTCGGGAGTAAGTCCCACTCCGTCGTAATTTTCAACGCCGGGTGCCGTATATGTGCGGTAAGTCAGCTTTAATGCTCCGCCATTGGGAAGTGCGAACGATCTTTGCATAGTTCCCTTACCGTAAGTTTTTGTGCCTACTGTAATTATATCGTCGCTATATTCGTGCATACAAGCTGTGAAAAGCTCGCCCGCGCTTGCCGTATTTCCGTTTGTGAGAATGACCGTCTTTCCGCTATGCTTGAAACTACTGTCTACGCTTCCTGCGTATCCGTCGTGGCAGTACGTTCCTCTGTTACTGTTTTCGACATAGGAATCTCCGTTTTTATCCGAAATTTCTATAAGCGGAACGTTATCTCCGACAAGGAAGGAGAGCACTCCCATCACGCTGTCAAGCGCACCGCCCGGATTATCTCTTACGTCGAATATGAAATGCTCTGCACCCTGATCCTTCAGCTCGAGATATGCCTTTGCAAACTGCTCTGTAGTCGTGCCGTCAAACTGCAGAAGTCTTATATATCCGGTCTTATTATCGGAAAGCATTTTCGAGAGCACCGATATCGTTGTGAACTCCTTACGTGTCGCCGTAAGATTCTTCGTTTCTCCGTTTGTTTTAACGACGCCTATGGTAACTGTCGTTCCGACCTCGCCTCTTATTTTATTTACTGCGTTATCGTAGCCGATATCCGCGATTTTTTCATTGCCGATTGAAACGATAAGGTCACCCGGCTCAAGTCCTGCCGCCTCGGCGGGAGAATCGGGATAAACGAAAAGAACGTTTATTGCTCCCTTATCCTCAAGATAGTTTACGAGCACTCCGATGCCCACACCCTCGCCGTTAAGCTCTTTTACGTAGTCCTCGTATTCCTGTTTATTCCAGTAATAAGCGTAATCGTCGCCTGTCATCGAAATATACATCTTTATGAGAGCGTCCATTATCTCGTCATTACTGAGCTTTGAAACGTCTCCGAGATAATAATTCTCAAAGAGCATTTTTACGTACTCGAGAGTATAATAATTATCACCGGTAATTACTTCTATAAACTTATTCTGCTCTGCTTTATATTTCGTATCGAGGATCGTAAACGTTGCCATAAAGGTGATTATCACCGCAAGAAGAATGGCAATTATCGCTGTAAAAAGCTTTATTTTTTTAGGCTCGGAGGATTTTTTTAATATCTTTTTTGTTTTTTTCTCTCCTGCCGGTATTTTATCTTCTTTTACTTCTTCTGCCTGCTCTGTGCCCTCTGACACTTCTTTTATTTCCGTTTCCGCGTCCTTTGTTATCTCATCGGACTCGTTTACGTTTGTTTCTTCCGGTTCGTTTAAATTTTCGTAGTTATTATCCTTATTTTCCATTTGATCTCCCATAAAATCTCGCCGTTAAGCCCAAATCAGTTTCCCGAAAGAGATACGTCGGGCAGTTCTATATAATCCGCGGGATCGACAAACTCGCCCTTTACGAACACTTCAAGGTTCACCATAGTCGAATCTGCGTCTCCGCTTATTCCCGACAGCGCGATGCTTTCGCCCGCCTTGACCGTGCTTCCGAGCTCCGCGTTCAGCTTACTGCAGTGCGAATATACCGTAACGACACCCTTTGCGTGCAAAACTGCCACGGTATAGCCCTTTACAGTGCAGTAATCCGAATAAATTACCACTCCGTCTGCCGAGGCAAGAACGTCCGTAATGCTTCCTGCGGTATAAATATCTATTCCGCTATGAGTTATATTTATATATTTACCGAGCAGCGAGCTCCATTCATATCTGCTTTCATGTCCTTTTCCGAGGTAGTCTGTGTAGAAAAACTCCGAGCTCAGCGGCAAAAGATATTCTTCTACCTTTCCCGAAACGAGGGAGGAATACTTTTTGCTGTTTTCCTCAATCAGCTTTGCTATTCTCTGCTGACTTTCTGCTGTTGCGTTCAGGTAATAGTTATACATATCTTTATCCGAATATATATCGTTAAGATATTTTTTTGCATCCTCTGAAGCGACCTTGAATTCTTCATACGCCGCCGCCGAGACTTGAGAATATCCGTCTGCCTTTGTGAGGTAATATTTAACCACACCTAGACCGTCTGCCACTACTGCGTAAAGCTCCTCGACCTTAACGCGAAGTGCTTCTTCATATATCTTTATCTCCTCAAGCATAGCCTGACCGGTTATAAAGTCTATAATATTATCTGACGTACTGAATATCTCGCTCTTATCGGGCGAGCCCACCTCGTAGTTCACAGAAAGGCGTTCCTTATAGGCTGCCAGATATTTTTCATATTCCGCTATCGAATCGGAAAGGAGTGCTCTTGTCTCCTCCGACCATTCTACGCAGATTGAGGAATACTGCTCACACATCTCGTATTTATCGAGTATTAATTTTATTTTGCTGTCATAAAGCTTTTCTGCGTAAAGCTTATCCTCCGGTGTACCGGCACTGTTTGATATTTGCTCGTCTATTTCTTTGATAAGAGCATCTTTTTCACTTATATTGTTATCAAACTCCTCAAGCGCGAGCTTTATTTCTTCCGATATTTCGATATTAAGCGCGATATCCTCCGTTGACTGACCGACCTTATTATCATCCTCATTTTCTGCAGCATCTACTGCTTTAGCAAAGGAAATAATGCTTCCGCACAGAAGCGCGATCAGCGCAAGAAGTGTCGCCGCAAGCAGCAGTATGGATTTCAAGCCTTTCTTTTCCGAAGCCGCTTCACGGTCGGACGAAATGAAATATTTATTTTTCTTGATCTTTTTCATCTTATACTCCGAGCGTAATAAAAATTATAATTTTTACTTCCTGCTTCGCTTTTTCTGTTCCGCTTGCTTTTTCGAATTTTAAAAATCAATCCTTACGTATATATCTTGACGTTGCGATAAGGCTTCCCGCAACGCCCGAGAGTATTCCGAACACAAAGCATATCGTGCTCACTCCTATGGCTATTTCCGAGAAATCAAGCGGCGTGAAAAGCTTAATACCCTCTGCGATTTTAGAAATTATGCCGTTATACATAAGTCGCACGGCAACTATTGCTCCCACAGCGGACATAAGACCGATAAGAAGTCCTTCAAAAACAAACTGTGTGGAAATATATTTATGCGTAGTACCTATAAGACGCATAAGGGCTATTTCTTCTCTCTTATCGAATATTCCCATACGGACTACCGCCGATATGAGAACTATACAAACGAGCAGAGTTATCGGTATAAGAACGCCGAGAACACCTACGATATTATCGCCGAGATCTTCTATTTCTGTTATTGCTTCTCCGTCATCATAGACGCTGTATATCGGATCGTACGACAGAGTATTTCCCTCCTCGTCCGTTTTTTCAAACGTGAGATCCTTTACCGCTTTTCTGACCTTTGAATATCCGTATTCATCGACCACGCTTACCGTATAGCTTGCCTTGAACGGGCTGTTATCTGCCGTAAACGAAGCAAACAGCTTTGAATATTCGGGATATCTTTCCTTTTGCTCCTCAAGAGCCTCGCTTTTTGAAACGTAGTCAACGTAATCGACCACGCCATCATCTGTAAGCGTACCCAGTATATCGCGTATTGCCGATATCGCGCTTTCGTCACACTCGTCCGAAAGGAAGATACAGACGTTCCCTTCGTTCTCGCTTATGGAATCTATATTATGTGTCACCGCAAACGTAAAGGCAAACACAACAAGCGTACTTGCCAGAAGGCAAAGCGACGCGACCGACATTATAAAATTCTTAAAAAAGACCTTGAAGCAACCCGACAAAGAGTATTTTATGCTGATTTTTTTCATTTTTTTATCACACTCCTTGCGTAGTTACTTTGTCTTCCGAACCCGTCGTATTATTTTTCGGATCCGTCGACGTCATCTTTCGTTTCTTCTGACGGCTCATTTTCCGTATTATATTCGGTCTCGCTATTTTCGGTTTCCTCTTTTTCAGATACCGTGGGAGCAGTGTCGCTTACCACCTCACCGAAATCGAGCGTTATCATTCTTTTTCCGAACTGCTGTGACAGCTCTTCATCCTTGGTAAATATTATTACCGTTTTACCCTCGGAATTAAGCTTCATAAGCATTCCGAGTATTTCGAGTCCGCCCTTCGTATCAAGAGAAGCGGTCGGCTCGTCCGCAATTATTATCTTCGGGTCTGTAGCAAGTGCTCTTGCTATCTCCGCGCGCTGTCTTTCCGTAGGAGTCAGCATCTCGGGATATTTTTTACGCTCCTCCCAAAGTCCCGCAAGCTCAAGAAGCTTACGTGCGCGCTCCTTTAACGCTTTGCCTCTGTAGTCAACGGCTCTAAGCACGAAAATAAGATTATCATACAGAGTTTTATGTACGAACAGGCGAGATTCACGGAAAACAACGCCGATCTTTCTGCGATGGCGGTATATCTTTCCGGTGCGTATTCTGCTTATCGGAATATCATCGAAATATATATCTCCCGAGGTTACCCTTTCTTCAAGGAGCATAAGCTTTCTGAGAGTAGTCTTACCCGAGTCTGTCTTTCCGTGTATAAAGACGACCTCGCCGTCATCAACACTGAAGCTGAGCTCATTTATGGCGACAGTACCGTTCGGATATTTTTTAACGACGTTTACAAATTCTATCATCTGAATTCTCCTCTCAGCACCGAGAACAAATCTCAGCTTGCACACCGATCATGATAGCACAAGCTGAAATTAAGTGTTTTATATATAGTCAGATTAGTATTTTGCGGGCTTGGACATAAGATATTTCTTGACCATAAGAGCCACCTTGAAGGTTATAGCATGCTCAAATTCTCTGAGGTCAAGGCCCGTAAGCTTACGTATCTTTTCAAGACGGTAAACAAGTGTGTTTCTGTGTACGAAAAGTCTTCTCGATGTTTCGGACACGTTAAGGTTATTTTCAAAGAATGCCTGAATTGTGAGAAGTGTTTCTCTGTCGAGCGATTCAAGCGGTCCTTTTTTGAAGACTTCCTGAAGGAACATTTCGCAAAGTGTTGTAGGAAGCTGATAGATAAGACGACCGATTCCAAGATCCTCGTAGCTTATTATCGTCTTTTCGGTATCGAATACCTTACCTACCTCAAGTGCGATCTGTGCTTCCTTATAGGAGCGTGCAAGATCCTTGAGATTATCAACGACCGTACCTATACCTATAGACACCTTCGTATAGAATTCTGCAGATATCGTATCGGCAATAGAGCGTGCTACCTTTTCTATTTCCTTTACGTCGTCATAAGGCTTGACCTCTTTAACAAGAACGGTATCGTTCTCACCGACGCTTATAACAAAATCCTTTGTCTTTCCGGGGAAAAGATTCTGCATTATATCGTAAGGAATGATCTCGTTTTTAGCTCCGAATTTAATAAGGAAAACCACTCTTGTAATATCGTTTGCAAAATGAAGCTCCTTGGATTTAAGATATATATCGCTCGGAAGTATATTGTCAAGAATAATATTTTTTATGAAAGAGCTCTTATCGTGCTTTTCATCGTAGAAGTTTTTGATATTGCTGAGTGATATAGCAAGCATCATCGAAAGCTGTTCAGCGCTTCTGTCCTCACCCTCAACGAAAACTATATAATCGCTTTTGGTAGTCGTGCTGAGCGAACGGTATGTATATCCGCCGATAACTACGACGTCAGAAGTATACGACATTTCCTCGCGAACGCCCTGTCTGATCTCTCCGATCTTAACAAGCTCGCTGCAGCAAGTAACCACGCCGGTCTCGTCGATAACGCCGATCACGCGATCAACCGCATCCTTCATCTGATAAATAATTCCCTGAAACAGCCTATTTGACATTTTAACCTCCGTGCCGCATCATACGGCTCAACATAATAAATTTGTTTTGTAAAATTTGCACCAATTGAGCAAAAATGATAAAAAATATCCTTAACGAAGCCAAAATCGCAGTTTTACACCCCGTTTACAAAAGCAGTCGGGGCAAAATTTCTAGCTGATTTATCTTCACGCTTTGTATATTGCTACAACATTTTACACTATTTTTTGTGAAATTTCAATAGGCTTTTGAATATTTTTTTTATTTTTTTCAAATTTCCTCGAAATTAATTGTGCATTTTTGTTATAAGCGCTGTCAAAATGCCCGATAAATCGAAGAAATTTCATATCTCGTAGTAAAAAGATAACGAAGAAAGAACGTATGCAGACGCCGTTTCGGTGCGCAGGATCCTCTTACCGAGACCCGCAAGCTTAACTTTGCGTTCAAGCGCGGCTTCCACCTCCTGCTTTGAAAAGCCTCCCTCAGGACCTATCATAAATCCTATCTCGGTTGGTCTTTCATCCGGCAGAAGAGCCTTCAGCGCAAGAGTGTTCTCTCCCTCGTAGCACATAAAAGCAAGCTCCATACGGCTCAGTCTGTCAAGAGCCTCCTTAAAGGACACTGTCGCGCTTACCTCGGGGATCCTTCCTCTGCCGCACTGACCTGCCGCATCCGATGCGATTTTTCGTCTGCGCTCGGTTTTGGACAGATCTCCCTTTTTATCGCTTTTTGCTATACATCTTTCGCTTTCAAACGGAACTATCTCGCAAACGCCGAGCTCTGTCGATTTTTGCACAATATAGTCCATTTTTTCGCCTTTAGCGAGTGCCTGAAACAAAATTATGCGGTACGGCGGCTCTCCCGGTGCTTTACAGGACGAGAGTATCTTGACCGTCACGCTATCCTGCGTAAAGGAATCGATCACGCAGTCGTATTCGTTTCCATCCATATCGCAGAGTGTAAGGCTGTCCCCTTTTGCCATTCTGAGTGAATATGCAATATGGCGCGCACTTTGACCCGTTACCACGGCAGAGTCCTCGCAGAATGATTCATTGGGTAGAAAAAACTTTGGCATTTATATATTCCTTTCGATTTTTTTAAGCAAGCTATACGTTTATTAAAAAGCTCCAAACGGCAGTTTATTTGAGGGAAGGAAAAACCATCTCATACGCCGAAGTTTTTCCCTTCACTCAAGCTCCCAACCCATTCCTTGGCTGTTCGATTTTTAAAGGTGTCGGGACTTGCGTTTGAAACAAGCTATACGTTTATTATAATATCTACACCTATCTTTGTCAACCAAAACAGTACATTTTATTTTGACCTTTTTCGACATCCGCAGGTTATTGGGCGTACAGAGTCAAACTCTCGGACCCGATCTCAAATATGCCTTTTATCAAAATATATCGTTGACATTTTCTGTGCGCTGTGGTATCATTATTTTAAATTCAACATACGGAGGTAATATTATGCTTAATACAGACGGCCGCTGGAGTATGGTTGTCGGAAATTATTCGGGGATGGAAGCGCTTTCCGCAGACAAGATATACGATCTTATATCCGAATACACAGATTATCTCGTCGAGATACACACATCGGATAATGCAGACAGCGACTTTATTGCCCAAAGAAACGTAGTAATTATCGGTACTCCCGACTCAAACAAATATATAAAAGAGCTTACTGAAAGCGGGATAATCCCCGCAGCCGACGGTGACGAGGGATATTTCATCTCTGTCGGAAAGAATCCGAAAAATGAGGATTATCAGGCTATAATAATTTCGGCAAACACAGACAAAGGAATATTTTACGGAGCGTCCGATCTTGCAAACAACTACTTTGCAAACGATGTTTACCAAAGAAGTGATTTCAATAAGCTTCGCACACCGAAGATATTTTCCGCGCCCTTCAATGAAAAGCTGCCCGAGTATTCACGTCTTACCTCTCCCGCAGTAAAAAAACGCGCCATTTGGACCTGGGGACACTGCATATACGATTACAAGCGCTTTTTCGACAATATGGCAGAACTTCGTCTTAACGAGATAGTTATCTGGAACGATTTTTGTCCGCTGAACGCCAAAGATGTAATAGAATACGCTCATTCGCGCGGTATCGGAGTTATATGGGGATACGCGTGGGGCTGGGACGACAAGGATATGACTCCCGTTGATCTCGTTACCCGAAGCAACTGGGAAGCGCTTGCCGATCAAATACTTAAAATATACGAGGACTCCTATCTTCCCACGTGTGCAGACGGAATATATTTTCAGTCCTTTACCGAGACCGGCAGACGCATACGTGACGGTGTCGTTATTGCCGAAGCGGTCGTTGATTGGGTCAATTTCGTGGCTCGCAAATTCTATGAAAAATATCCCGAGCTTCATATTCAGTTCGGTCTGCACGCAACGTCGGTAAAGAACGACCTCGAATATATCGCAAAGGTCGATCCGAAAATTCAGATAGTCTGGGAAAACTGCGGTGCTTTCCCCTACTGCTACAATCCGTCCAACACGCACGACTTTGACCTCACCTGCGATTTCAGCAGAAAAATAGCAAATCTGCGCGGAAAAGATGATAATTTCGGAGTAGTCATAAAGGGAATGACCACTCTTTCCTGGGCAGAATTCGAGCATCACAGCGGTCCGTATCTGCTTGGTGTCAGAAGTGCCGACTACACGGCTCGACATGATGAACAAAAGAGCCGTTACTGGCGTCTTATTCAGTCGAAATGGATAAAAAACGCGAAATATCCTTACGAAACAATAAAGCTTCTCGCAGAAGAGAAAAACGGCGATCTCGATATGCAGCTTCTTATCGAAGACGGTACCTTTGAGGAAAATCTCTATTTTCCCGTTCTTCTCTCCGCCGAGCTGCTTTGGGGAGCCGACGAACCGCTTGACGATATCATCGAACGCGTTATGATGAGCAGACACCTGAAATTTGCCGAGTTTGAATATTAAAAAATCAAATAAAAAACGTTCGCTGTTAAAAACAGCGAACGTTTTTTATTTGCATAATTATTATTCGGCAACTGTATCCTCTGCAACTTCAGCTGTTTCTTCAACAACCTCGGGCGCAGGCTTGATCTTGTTATAGAAGTTAACCATTGTTGCATTAACGTAAGGTCCAACGTAGATAGCTGCGATACCAAAGGTTATACCAACAAGGAAGAACCAAAGGATAAACGAAAGACCGAGAACGAATGCCTCCATCTTGTGACCGTCCATCATCTTTCTGGAGAGTGTGATAGCTTCGTTAGCTCCCATATTGGGGTTCTCTGCGATTATGTACTGAGCCATAGAGTAAGAGAACATCTTTACATAACCGGGAATCACGAAAAGGAGAGACCAAAGGAATACGTAGAGTCCGGTAAGGAATGTTACCTTGAAAGCAAGCCAAAAATCCTTAAAGCCACAGAACACGTCGCCTACTTCAGGCTTTTTTCCGCCAACGAGCGCGATATAGATTCTTGTTGTTCCGAGTGCGAGTGCAGGAGCTACTACGATAACGGAAACCAAGGATCCGACAATCGGAATGCAGTTGGGCACAAGAGAGATGAGATAAACAACGATTGAAATAACGAACAAAATACCAATATTTCCTTTAATTTGGGATTTTGCCGCTGTTTTGAGTTCTTTTCTGTTCATAAATTTTCCTCCAACTATAAAAATATAAATCAGACAACTTAAATGTCGAGAAAATTATAACACATATATTTGTTTTTGTAAATACTTTTTAACAAAATAATCACAAAAAACAAACAATTAATTCATCACATCAAGCATTTCATTCAAATTCAAGCTCGATCTCAACCCCATCAATAAGCAACTTGCTTCCCCTTGTAGCCAAAGCGAATTTATCCTTACGGTATGCAAGGAGACCGGTATGTATGCCCTTGTAATTCACACCGTCGATATTAAGATCAAACTCTGTCGGCTCACCTGATAGAATACTCATATTCACAAGCGAAAAGCTTCCGTCCTCGTAAACGCATCCACCGGCAAAGCGATTCTTCTCAACACCCATTTTTTCGAGCACAGAAAGATCGTAAGTGTCGTACTTCGGAATACTCAGCTCGATTTCGTTTCCGTCAAAATCAATACCGCTTTTTCCTATCGATGCGATATTTACTCCGTTTTCATATGCTCTGTTCAAGAATTCGTACGTACTCTTTTTTGCGTATTTGGGGTAAAGAAATAGGCAATTTTTAAATTTATGGCCGTTAAATGACACTTTATCGCCGTCAAGCGTTATTCTGCCGTCCTCTATCGCGTAGTCGGGTGCAAGCGCGCTGACATATCCCGCGTTCCATATTTCGCGGCATCTCGGAACTATCTGAAGAGTACCGTCTATATCAAATACGCTTCTCGCGCTGTAATCGGGGTACCAGTTATTCTGCGCCGCCGCTCCGAAGACGATAAGCAGGTCTGTTTTCGGAAATTCTGTCTGAAAAGGATCAAGCCGGGCTATCTGATCGTCTATTTTTTTGATATCTTTTAAGAAATCGGGCTCTGTGAAGCTGCTTCCCCACGTGAAATCCCTGTACGAATGATGCCATTCTCTTGTTCCGAAGGGCGCACCCTCTATCATATGCGTATAATGCTTCTCGCTGACCTTGTTATAGTACATATCTATGTCTATAGGGCTCCTGCAAGCCATCATTATACCGAGTCTTACCGGATAAGGAATATTTTCGTCGATATGTGCTATATCGCGCGGGATATCCCACCAGTTAGCCGCTGTGCGCCATACCTCATCGCTGTCAAGCACGTTATGGAAAGTATTATGGCAGGAAACGTAGGCATCCTCACCGAAGACCTCTTTGGTATAATCGTACACCTTTTTTTCTACCTCAAGCGGAAAAACGCGAAGCTTTTCAAAATAGGTATTGATTGCCTTTATCCGCACGCTTTCGTCGCTTTCGGGCGCATATCGCATATCAAAAAGAAGTCTGTCGAGATCAATATTCCATCTTTCGGAATATTTTTTCTTCATACCCATAGAATATATTCTTCCTCTGAAGGGCGCATCCTGTCCGCGTGTGATCGGACCTGTATTCAGAAGAATATATCCGTATTCGTCCATTATAACGCCGTCGAGAGGAATGTCGCTGTAATCGTCGATAATACGCTTATGCTTTTCCCAGTCATCTGTAACTGCCGTGATATTATAAAACCAGGCAAGAAGCACGAAAACGTTCTTTCCTGCGTTTTCCTTGCCGAGATTCAACGTAAAGCTAGTTTTATACGTTCTCCAATCGGTGATATTCACTTCGTCCGTAACGTCAACGAGCGTTCCGTCCTTATAGAAGCCCTCGGCCGTCTTTTCAAAGGCATATGCCTTCAAGACCTGCGAATAGATAGGCATAAACTTTTTACGTGCTCCGACTGCCGTATGTGTACACTGCACGAAGCCGTTTTCGTCGGCAACAAGCTCTATGTCGTTTACTATAGCCTCTGCCTTATCAGGCTCGGGTATCGGGAACATTTCAAGGCGGTCGACCGGATCCTCGGAAAATACCGAGCAGTTATAAAATCCCGTCTCTACTACAAGTCTGAGACAGACCTTGATACCAAGGCTGTGCGCATATTCTGTCAGCTCCTTCAAGGCCTTATGGCACTGCTGTTTGTTCTGAAGCGATATTCCGGCACCCACACCAATGCCGAGATGGGTGATACTCATATGCTTTTTTATAAAATCAAGCTCTTTTATATAGCCTCTGTTTACAAGGTCTTCATTTCGCAAGCCGAAATAAAGGCTTATCGGTATTTCTCTTTTCACGGTAATTACCTCACAATAATTTGGTTTCAGCAAAGGCTTTCTGCCTGCTTTATAAATGCATCCTGCTCTACCTTGCTTATATTGTTCCAGAGCACGTTCCATCCGCAGACTCTTATCTGCAGATCGCGGTATTTTTCGGGATTTGCCTGCGCGTCGCGAAGGAGATCCGCGTCGAAAACATTCATATGAAGCGCGTGACCGCCGCGCTTTACGAAGGTCATAAGCAGTCCGTACATAGCTTCAAGCCCGTCATCCCCCTTGACCGCCGACGGCAGAAGTCCGACATCTATCGCCGCATCGCAGGTAAATGTCGAAGCGTCTATCTTTGTTGCCGAGAGAATTGCGGCTGTCGCGCCCTCTCTGTTTTGTCCCATCGAAGCCGAAACGTTTTTCGATAGCTCTTCTCCGATAAGGCGTCCGTTTGGTGAGGATGCCGTCTTATCGGCGAAGATATACGACATTCTTGCAACGTGGAAGCCGCAGTTCCATTTACCGCCGCGCGAATTTTCTCTTCCGCAGAGATTTGTTGTAATAAAGTTCACGATATCAACGGCAAGATCATCGGGGCGATCCTTATTATTGCCGTATTTTTCACGGTCAGCGAGCAGCTTCTGACGGAATTTTTCATGTCCTTCATAATTTTTGCCAAGAATATCGACAAATTCCTCGAGCGTGAGCTCCTTTTTATCGTAAACGTACTTGCGTATCATATTAAGCGAATCCGCGATATCCGCAAGAAATCCGAAGAGCACAACCGAATTGTTACTGCTTCCTCCGCCCGCTATCGCATCCTTCTTCTTTTCAAGACAGCTCGGGAAGGTTGCAGACAGCATAGACAGCGGATTTATATACGAGAGATATCCCTCAAATGCGTTTACCGTTTCTACGGTAACGTCTATTCCGCGGAGAAGTTGTCTTTTATATTCGCTGTAAAGACTGTCGAAGGTTTTGTATTCCGAAAGATCGGGGCTCAAGTTGCCCGAGAAAACACCTGTCACGCCGTCGTATCCCTTATGCAGAGCATATTCGAGCGATTTTAGCATATTAAGATAGTTCATTCCCGCGTGGAATGAGCCCTTAGGGGAATATTCATAGCATCCCGTTATATTACAAAGGCGGGCATCCTCCTCGGAAATTCCTGTTCTTTCAAGCGCGCGGCGAATCGTCGAATCTGAAACGAAAACAATAGAGTTGTGTCCTCTGCGAATCATATCCAGTGCCTTAAGAGCGAGAGTTTTAGGTGTACTTTCGCTCAGCTTTATCTGTATTTTCGGGCAGTACAGACCCATTTTATCGTAAACGTCAAGCAGCATATAAGAAAGCTCGTTTATTACGCTTGTGCCGTCCCCATTCTCACCGCCTATATACAGCGGCTGATTCCAGTAGTTCCCTATAGAGTCAAACTGAAGGAAATAATATGCAAGCTCTGTGCGAAGCTCTTTCTCGCTTATGCCGTTTGCAAGATCATTTTTATAGAATTCATAGAAGGTCTGATCAAATCCCGAAAGCGAGCGTACCTGCAGGCCGTCAACGTGTTCGCTTATGATAAAATAAATATAGGACATAAGAAGTGCTTCGTAGAAGCTTTTTGGCGGATTGTGTGCTATATTTTTGAGTGCCTTCGCCATTTTTTCAGAGCCATCGGTCTTTTCGGCAAGAGCTGCAAGGCGCTCTGCAAGCGTAATTATAGCTTCGTAAGTAATCTTTATTCCCTCGAAAAAGATTTCTTCTTCATCCGTCATATTCTGCAAGCGGCGCACCTTCTCGCTTTCCTCGAGAATACCCGAAAATCCGAGGCTGAAAAGTCTTTCCCAAACGGGAACGCTGTGGTCATAGTCCGGCCAAATGGTCACTATACCGTCTTTTTCAAGCTGTGTTCTCTTTTTTCCGACCTCGGGAATTATATTTCCGAAGACCTCTGCCTTCCACTTATTTATCAGTGTCTGATTGATCGGACGGTCGGTCATATTCAGTGCGGGAAAAATATCTCTGCTATCGCAAGATATTCTTGTATTTTTCAGTACAAATTCAAATGCTTTTGCCTTACGTATCGGATGCGGAAGGTCCTTGATTTTTTCATCCTCGCTGATTATCGTATCAATTATGATCTTGGGGGCAAGTCCGCTGTCAGGCGAAAAAATTTCGTCACGGCGGATAAATCTTGCATGACCGTCAAATGGTTTTGAGCTATCGTGGTATTTATTTATTATATACTCATAATCGTTCTGTCTGATATATTCCATAATGAAACCTCCAACAAATCTGTAGTTTAATTATATATCACGTTCCTATTTTTTGTAAATAAACAAATCACAACACTTGACGAAATCGATACAATATTATATAATATTATCGGGTGGTGATAACATTGTTCGAAAATATAAACGATATCGTGATATCAAAAGTATCGCTTGCCGTCTACGTTGAAAGCGGAACCGGGCAAAGCGTGCACACCGACCGTAAGTTTCACGGTCTTGTATTAAACGACGATACATCCGTAAAGGATTATTGCTTCTCTGACGGAAGTGTGCTTCACACGTTTGAAAACTCGATCTTTTATCTTCCCAAGGGCTCGTCATACGTTGTAAAGGACGTCTGCCGCGGTTCGTGCTATGCGATAAATTTCGACGCAAATATAGACTCGGCTCCCTTTTGCATCAAGCCGCGCAGCAAGGAAGGATTTCTGAAGCTTTTCCGCGATGCCGAAAAGAAATGGAAGCGCCCTGACACGGGAAACTTATACGTTATGCGCACGCTTTACGATATTCTGCTTGAAATTCATAGCGATCAGCAAAAGTCGTATATGCCCGATTCGAATTTTGAAATCATATCTCCCGCGCTGAAAAAAATATCCTCTGATTTTACCGACAATTCCCTTTCGGTTGCAGAGCTTGCAAGGCTTTGTAATATCAGCGAGGCATATTTCCGACGCATATTTATAAACAAATTCGGAGTTTCACCCAAGGAATACATAATATCCATGCGAATAAACTACGCCGAGCGTCTTCTGCGCTCCGGACAGATCTCAGTTTCCGAGGTAGCCTCTCTCTGCGGATATTTCGAAGCCTGCTATTTCTCACGTGATTTTAGACGGCGTGTCGGAGCATCTCCGAGCGAATATCAAAAACAGCATTCGGCAAAATAAGCCAAATGCTGTTTTTTCATACTTTTTATTTTGTTCCGAAGGCTTTTTTCATTCTTTCAAGTGCTTCTGCGATATCCTCGTATTTCGAGGCGTAGCATATGCGGATATACCCTTCTCCGTCCGGTCCGAACGCGCTTCCCGGAGAGGTCACGACATGCGTCTTTTCGAGAATATATTCGGCTGTTTCGACAGACGACATTCCGAATCCCGTAATATTCGGGAAAACGTAGAATGCTCCCTTCGGACAGCAGCAGGAAAAGCCTTTTATCGAGTTAAGTCCGTCCACGATAAGGTGTCTGTTTCTATCGTAATACTCTATCATTTCCTTAACGTCGTTTTCTCCGTTATATATAGCCTCGATAGCCGCCATCTGCATCGGCTCGGGAATGCTTGCTATCATATTCTCGTGAAGCTTTATCAGATTCTGAATTATATTCTTATTTGCGCATATATATCCTACTCTGAAGCCTGTCATCGCAAAGGTCTTCGAAAGGCTGTTTATCGTAAGGATATATTCGTCAAGGTCGTCAAGCGCGGCAAGACTCTTCTGTGTGAATCCGTCGTACACGAGCTTTTCATACGGCTCGTCGGATATAACGAAGACCTTATATTTTTTCACAAGCTTTGCGATCTCACGAAGGTCATCCTCGTCAAGCACGCCTCCCGTCGGGTTTGACGGCGAATTTATTATTATGAGCTTTGTGCGCTCTGTAATAAGCGGCTCTATTATATCTGCCGTCATCTTGAAGCCGTTACTCTCGTCCACCTTTGCATATACTGCTTTAGCGTTAACCATATCTATCTGACCTCTGTAATCGGGCCAGTTCGGTCCCTGAAGTATGACTTCATCGCCCGGATTTACAAGTGCGACCATCGCAAGCATAAGTGCCTGCGTAGCACCTGCGGTTACGATGAGATTTTCGTCCGGGTCGCAATCTATGGAGTTTTCCGTTTTCAGCTTCCACGATATCGCGTCGCGCAGAGGCTTTATGCCCGCATTCGGGGTATACTTCGTTTTTCCTTCCTGCAGACCCTTTATTCCCGCTTCGATAATATGCTTTGGTGTAACGAATCCCGGCTCTCCGAGCGTAAGATTTATCGAATCGTCATATTTTTTCGCAAGCTCGAACATTCTGCGTACTCCCGACGGAAGCGCATTCTGTGCGGCTGTGCTGAGCTGTAATATCTTGTTCATTTCATCTTACCTCACGATCTGAAAACGTATGAGCAGAATGCTTTTATCGCAGTTTTCATTCCATCCTCATCTATCATAAAATCACTTCTGTGTGCAAGCGCGGTGCATCCCTTTTCTTCACTGCGCGTACCGAATCGAAATATCATACCCGGTGTTTTTTCGAGAAACCACGCAAAGTCCTCCGAGCTCTTTTTCTGCGGCATAAATGCTACGGGAATACCGCTGTCTCTCACGCACTTTTCAAATTTGGCGGTAACATTTTCATCGTTATGTATCGCACCCGTGCTCATTATCCACGAAAGCTCGTATTTTCCGCAGTATTTATTTGAAACGGCTTCGCATATTTCCCGCACTCTGTTTTCTACGCGGGATGCAAACTCTTTATTATAGAATCTGAAAGAGATGTACATTTCACAGCTGTCGGGGACAATATTGTGCACCGTACCGCCCGAGAAATGTCCGACGTTCCAGATATACTTATCTTCGCCCGCCTCGGCAGCGACCATTTCCTTCATCTGCGTATAAGCCTCAACAGCCATCGCCACCGCATCGATTCCTGCCTCCGGAATTGCCGCGTGCGAAGCCTTTCCGATAAAGCGAAGAGTCGCAGGAACGCACGCCGCCATATAGTCGCCGTAGCATATACCCACGTTTCCCGAATCAAGGCCGTTTTCGCAGTGTGTGCAAATGACCTCGTCAACTCCGTCCATAACACCGTTATCGACCATCATTTTTGCTCCGCTTATAGCGCCCTCCTCGCTCGGCTGAAAAACAAGACGCACCTTACACGGAAGCTCGCTTTCGTGTTCCTTAAGATATTTTGCAACTCCGAGAAGCACCGCCGCATGCGAATCGTGACCGCACGCGTGCATTTTTCCCGCGTGTGTCGACGCAAACGGAAGTCCCGTTTTTTCTTCTATGGGGAGAGCATCTATATCCGCTCTTATCGCAAGGGTCTTTTCGCCGCTTCCGAGTTCTGCGACAAGACTGCATTTGCCGTATTTATCGGTAAAGCTGATACCGAGCCTATGCAACTCCTCTCCTATGATAGCCACCGTTTTCGGGAGCTCAAATCCGACCTCGGGGTACATATGGAGCTTTCTTCTTATCGAAAGCGAATAACTAAAAATATCGTTTATCTGCTGCTCATTCATTTTTTATTTTCCTTATCTGAAAATTACTACCGCACTTTATTATAAACTTATTATTTCAAAATAGCAATAGAAAAATTGAATTTTAATGCAAAAAGCCTATCAAAGTAAAAGCAAAAGCCTTTACTTCTCCTCTGCATTCTTAGCGGAGAAAACACGAACACCACCAAGGAATTTTCTTTGGTGGTGTTTTTCTGTTGGCAGGAACTTATGAAAGGCTCCCTCCGGGAGGGAGCTGGGTTTTGCGCAGCAAAAGACTGAGGGAGAGCGCGTGACAATAAAATTCGCGTAAGCTGAAAGTCACGCGGGCTCCTTCCACCACTTCGTGGTCCCCCTTCCTCCCGGAGGAAGGCTTTTGTGTGCCGTTTCTCTGCGTATAGTGGGTTCGGGCTTCTGCCCGACTGTGCGCGGACTGCCACACGCTATGCTTGCCCCAGACGCGAGCGTCGGGAAAGCGGAAAAGCTCGAAA
>JAFXJH010000126.1 GCA_017532425.1 Clostridia bacterium
CAGGTAAGAGTGCTTCCCATTACCGACAGAAATAACGAATACACCGATAAGCTGGTGGATATGCTCACCGCCGCAGGCATCAAGGCTGAAAGCGACAAGAGAGCAGAAAAGACGGGCTACAAGATCAGAGAAGCACAGCTTGCAAAGATCCCCTATATGCTCGTTCTCGGTGCAAAGGAAGTCGAAGAGGGAACGGTTGCCGTTCGTTCGCGTAAGGCACTCGATATGGGCGCTATGCCGATAGACGATTTCGTAAATATGGCACTTGAAGAGATCAGAACAAAGGCTAAATAATAAAAATAAAAGGACGGAAAATTCTCTCTGCATTCTTAGCGGAGAACTGACAGGCACAAAAATTTCAGCAGAGAACTTGTTTTCTCTGCTGATTTGTGTTATAATGGAACTAACGAAAAGCCTTCCTCCGGGAGGAAGGGGGACCGCGGCAGCGGTGGAAGGAGCCCGTGTGACTTTAGGGTTGTACTAAGTTCATTGTAACGTGCTCTCCCTCAGTCAGCTTCGCTGACAGCTCCCTCCCGGAGGGAGCCTTTGGACGCGCGCAACCTTAGGGGTATGGGCTTTGCCCGAAGCCGTTGTAATACAAAGGCGAAACTGGCGATAAATAAAACGATAGACAAGAATTTGCCAAAGGAGTATGCTTGTATGAAAAAGGTATTTAGGATTATTCTGTTTATTATGGCTCTTGCCATTGGTGGCTGGTTAGGCACAATATTTCTTGCTGGATTTGAACCTCTCAAAATGCTCGCATTCTTTGCTGTATGTGGTGTATTGGGTGTAGTGTTCCATCAGATTGATAAGAGAATTACGAAAGACAAGTAAGCCAAATTCCAAATTTATTGAATAGTTAACCCCGACAGATTTTTAATGGTCTGTCGGGGTTTATTGTTTGTTTATCGCGGATCGATTTCGCAATGTGTTAGCAAGTAAATTTTTAATTTCTCCGCTAATTTTGCACACCGTTTTCCGTCCTTTATTTTTTATATCTCTCCACCCGTTACTATCACGTTAGCACCGGTTCCAAGAATGTTTTCTATTACAACGTCGGGTGCAGACGCGGACTTTGATATCCTTATCTTGTTTATTTCTTTCATACACTCGAAAATGAGCTCCTTGGGAATAGGCTTGTCGGTTTTGACAGCTACAACACCTCCGTCCTCACAAAGAACGGTGGTGGTGAGAGTTCTTACGGGAGAGGAGATCTCGTTTTTGGCATAAACAGCGCCTCTCGGACAAGCGTTGTCGGTAACCGAGTTTACTTGCTTGCCTTCGTAATCGACGGTCATCTCACAGCCGCGAGGACAAATTATACACGTAATCTTTCTAGTCATCTTTTGCTACCTCCCACTTACTCTATAGAAAGGGAAAGAACAGATCCGCTTGCTTCTTTTATCATAGCCTCGGTGATCTTTACGGTTTCCATTTCTCCGGGTGCGAATTTTATCTTTTTGCGTCTGAAAATTTCCTTGTCGCCGTCTTTTATGACGATATAGCTGTCACGGAAAACGTTGGAGACACGGAAGTAGACGTTTACATCCTTTGCTTCCGTGATAACGCGCGGAACGGTGTATCTTACTTTTCCGTCGCACTCAAGCTTTATCTCGATCTTTTCGGGTCTCTTGCCGAAGATGTAGTCTGCGGCAGCTCTTCCCGCGATCTCGGCTTCCTCGGATACGTAGTCAACAAGATCGTGAACGTGAAGTACGTTTCCGCAGGCGAAAACGCCCTCTGCATCGGTCTCGCGATTCTGGTCGACGATAGCGCCGCCGGTTACGCTGTCAAGCTCGATGTCAGCTCCACGTGTAAGCTCGTTTTCGGGGATAAGACCGACAGAAAGAAGAAGAGTGTCGCATTCAATGAACTCTTCGCTGCCTTCGATAGGACGGCGATTTTCGTCAACTGCGGCGATAGTAACGCCTGTGAGCCTCTTTTCGCCGTGGATCTTGACAACGGTGTGTGAAAACTTGAGCGGTATAGAGAAATCGTTAAGACACTGCTCGATATTTCTTGCAAGTCCGCCCGAATAAGGCATAAGCTCGCATACAGCCTTTACCTTGGCACCTTCAAGGGTCATACGTCTTGCCATAATAAGACCGATGTCGCCCGAGCCGAGAATGACTACCGACTTTCCGGGGAGATAACCCTTCATATTGACAAATTTCTGTGCTGTTCCGGCAGAATATATTCCTGCAGGACGGCTTCCCGCGATGTTGAGAGCACCTCTCGGGCGCTCGCGGCATCCCATTGCGAGAATGATAGCATCGGCTTCGACAGTGAAAAGACCTTCGCTTTCATTTACGGCAGTTATTTTTCTGTCGCGGGTAAACGACAAAACTGTTGTGTTGAGCATATAGGGAATGTTGTGCTTTCTTACAAGCTCCGAATATCTGCGGGCGTATTCGGGGCCGGTAAGCTCCTCACCGAAGCGATGAAGACCGAACCCGTTGTGAATACACTGCGGAAGGATTCCGCCGAGACGCTGGTCTCTTTCAAGAATCAGAATATCACGAATTCCTGCCTCGTGAGCGGCAACTGCGGCACTCATACCTGCAGGACCGCCACCGATTATGGCAAGCTGAACTTTTTTTGTATTTGTATCCATATCTGTTGTTCAAACCTTTCTGTGTGAAAATAAATTCAAGATCATCCTTGAATTTATTCAGCGCCCTTTGTTTTGGAAACGTTTATAATAGAATCATCACCGTTTTTGGTAACCGAGGTGAAGGAGCATCCGAACTCGCGAGCGATTATTTCGGTAACGCTCGGCATACAGAATCCACCCTGACATCTGCCCATTCCGCTACGCGTGCGGCGCTTTACACCGTCAATGTCGACGGCACGCGGATTTCGTGTAAGTGCGTCTATTATTTCGCCCTCGCTGATGGTTTCACAGCGGCAAACGATCTTTCCGAATGCTGGATGAGCCTTTATATATTCGCGCTTTTCGTCTGCGGACATTTCCTTGAAGAAGTGGTAAGACCTTCTTATGGGGTTGAGCTTTCGTTTGCAGTAAACTTAACGCCGAGCTCTGCAAGAATATCCTTTACGTAAAGTGCGATAGCGGGAGCGGCTGAAAGTCCGGGGCTTTCTATTCCGGCAACGTTTACAAACTTGTCGCCGAAGGGACGGATTATAAAGTCGCCTGTGTTTCCGACTGCACGAAGCCCCGTGAAGGAGGTTATAGCCTTGTTAAGGGGTACCTTGGGAGCATTTTTTCTTGCGGCTGCGCTTACGGCAGAAAGACCGCTTGCAGACGTGGAATGGTCTTCCTTGTCATCCATATTTTCGGCAGTAGGACCGAGAATAAGGTTGCCGTCGGCGGTAGGTGACATAAGGATACCTTTTCCGAGAGGAGTAGGTACGGTAAAGATAGTGTGACTGAAGAAATTACCGCAGTCTCTGTCAAGAAGGATGTACTCGCCGCGGCGGGGAGTGATCTTTATGGTATCGTCTCCGACCATAGAGGCGATCTTGTCGGAATATAATCCCGCGCAGTTTATGACCTTGGATGCGGATATTTTTTGACCGTCACTTGAGGTGATCTCATATGCATCGCCCTTGTCTTCGATAGAATTGACCTCGAAATCGCACATAAGGTCTGCGCCGTTGTCCATAGCGTTGCCTATAGCGGCTATAGTAAGACCGTAAGGACAGATTATTGCACCGGTGGGCGCGAGAAGTGCAGAGGTAGCCTCGTCGGAAAGATTTGGCTCTATCTCGTGGAGCTCCTCCTTGTTTAGCAGACGAAGATCCTTTACTCCGTTTGCTATACCTCTTTCAAGCAGATTTTCAAGTATAGCTTTGTCGCTGTCGGAAAATCCGACGACAAGCGAACCCACTCTTTTATATTTTACACCAAGCTCGCGTGCTACGTCCTCCATAAGCTCGGAGCCGCGAACGTTGAGCTTTGCTTTAAGTGAACCGATAGCGGCATCAAATCCTGCGTGTACGATGGCGCTGTTTGCCTTGCTTGCACCCATAGAAACGTCGTTTTCTTTTTCGAGTACACAAATTTTAAGCTTGTATGCCGAGAGTGTGCGTGCGATCATAGCGCCTACCACACCTGCGCCGATTATCGCAATATCATAGCGTTGCATAATATATTACCCTTTCTTATATAGCGTACTATGTTATAATTTTATCACAGTGTCTATTTGTTGTCAATGTTTAATTTACAGATAATAACGAAAGTTTTTCGTTATTTTATGTGACTTATATCGAATATGGCGACAAATAAAACGCAGGAAATATTTTGTATTATGCACTGCTCAGTATCTTGAAAAGAGAGAGCGTATGTGCTATAATGTGAAAAAAGCCTAGTGATCAGAAAAGCGTCTGATTTGTACGGTAAAAATATATTATTGCTCATTTGGAAGGAGAAAATGCTATGTCAAACAAGATTCCGCAACCGAGATACGAAAAGCTCCACGCTTGGGAGGTTTATTCAAAGGATATTGATACAGAATATGTGCAGTGTATCGAAGAGGGAAAGGATATAGAAAAGCTGAAGCCTCTTTTCGATGCGGTTTCCAAAATGGATTATACAAAGGAAAGGGAAGAAGCCGCAGATATCATATACCGCAAGATAATGGATGCTCCGCAGGTCGACGGATATAAATACAACGAGCCGTCTGATCTTGAAGGAATATTTGCTCTGCGCGACTCGTTTGAATTTAAGGCAAGGGAAGTCACGGATGAGGAAATGAAGGATAAGATCCTAGGCGCGTGGCTCGGAAGAGTTTGCGGATGCCTTCTCGGAAAGCCTATCGAAGGAATAAGAACGCCCGATCTCTATCCTCTGCTCAAAAAGACGGGAAATTTCCCGCTGAAAAGATATATTCTCGCATCCGAGCTTACAGACGAGATCATAAACGAATGTAAATTCCCGCTCAGAGGAAGATGCTTTGCAGATACGCTAAAGGGTAAAGCTCCCGCAGACGACGATACAAACTATACCGCGATCGGATACGATATAGTAAGACGCTTCGGAAGAAACTTTACTCCCCTTAACGTTATTGATTACTGGGTAAATTTCCAGGGCAAGAACGCATATTGCACGGCAGAACGCGTTGCTTACAGAAACTTCGTTGCGGGATATTTTCCGCCCGATACCGCAGTATATAAGAATCCCTACCGCGAATGGATAGGTGCGCAGATACGCGGAGATTTCTTCGGATATATCAATCCGGGAGATATGCAGACAGCGGCTGATATGGCGTGGAGAGATGCAAGCATATCGCACGTAAAGAACGGAATATACGGCGAAATGTTCGCTTCGGCTATGATAGCCGCGGCGGCTGTTTCGGATAGTCTTGAGGACGTAGTACGCGCAGGTATATCGCAGATACCGAAGACCTCAAGACTTTACGAGAGAATATCTGCGCTTCTTGATTTTTACAAAGCAGGCGGCTCGGCAGACGATTTCTTTGCCGACTTCGCAAAGAGATATAACGAATTTTCGGGTCACGATTGGTGCCATACCATTTCGAACGCAGAGATCGTTGCGGCATGTGTGCTTTACGGAGAAGGCGACTTCGGAAAATCGATATGCCTCGCGGTACAGCAGGGCTTTGATACCGACTGTAACGGTGCGACCGTCGGATCGGTTATCGGCATAATGAAGGGAAGCTCTGCTGTCGGCGAGCAGTGGACAGCTCCGACAAGCTTTATGCTCGAAACAACGATCTTCGGTATTGGAGACGTTGATATCAGAGAAATGGCAGAAAAGACGCTTGAATTTATAGCAAAATAAAAAAACGACAGAAATGCGTAGTGTCCCTTAAGGACACTACGCACTTTTTTTGTCGTTTTTATCATCAATTTTCGCTCGTAAAGAAGCAGTAAGGATCGACCTTCAGCTTTTTTACGTGATCGATGCTCGGAAGTCCGTCGCCCGTGAAAATAAGACTGCCTTTTTCGGTTACAGCCACGATAGAGGTACTTCCCGCCTGGATAAACGCCACTTTTTCAGAGTATGAGGTGTCACCGTAGCTTCCGCCTCCTACGACGCCTCCGCAGGAAACGATATTGCCGTTGGTCAGTATGGCAACCGTGTGCGTGCTGCCGGCAGATATCATAGCAATATTTTTCCAGGCTGAGAGGTCACAGCGATTCAGTACGTCGCATCCGACGGCAACTGCAGTTCCGTCGGATTTAAGAGCAACGCTGTGCAGAGAGCCTGCGGATATCATAATTACATCTGTCCACTCCGAGGTGTTGCATTGACCGTCGGTGCTAAGTCCGGTAGCCATGACTCTGCCGTCGGAAAGAAGAGCAAGCGTGTGATAATCGCCTGCAGAGATCATTATTACGTTGCTGTACGAGGATACCGAGCATTGGCTGAATTTTCGGTTTCCGCAAGCCTTTACGCTTCCGTCAGAAAGAAGAGCGACCGTGTGATACTCGCCCGTGTCGATCGCAACGACGTCCTTCCATAGAGAAACGCCGCACTGTCCGAACGAATCGTCTCCGAATGCGACTACACTGCCGTCGGATAAAAGTATAACGGTATGATGAGCACTTGAGCTGACAGAGACCGCTTTGAGGTCGCCCTCGGGCTTGTACGTCTTTCCGAGACCGTAATATACCGTGCCGTCGGAGGAAATTACGCCGATCTGCTTGTCAAGTGAGACCTTTGAGGCGTATAGCGACTGCTTTTTTTCAAAGGAAAGATATCTGAAAAACGTGCCGAGATTTTGGCGAAGATGAGGGTCGGATAATCCTTCGGCGATATCGTACATCAGATCGTCGTTTTCAGCGTATTTTGAAAATTTCAGAGTGTTTTCTATATCATTTTCTCCGAGATAATAATATGATGCCTCGAGCGCGAGATCGGAGATAGTGCCTTCGACGTTCGAAAGCAAGGCAAATTCGAGCGATTTGCCGTAATCCTTGAGACTGTTATAGTAGGCTACAGCGCAGGAAATGACCTCTTCCTTTTTGACGTCAAGCTCGCAGTCGATGGCAAGCTTGACCGCATCCGAAAAGCTCTTGTTTTCGACCATCTCGTTTATGTTTATAATGTGGATGGTGTTTATCTTTTCACGGTCATTAAGGAGCTTTGCGTATGACATTGCTTTTTCAAGCATATTTTTTTCGAGAAAATAGTCAAAGCCCTCGGAAAGGACCTCTTTTTCGGTCGATTCTTTATCGGAGCAGGTGGCGGAGAAGCCGTAGGCTATGTCATACTCCTTTTTTTCGAGATAATAGGTAACCGCACTTTCCGATATTGCGGTCACATGCTTTGATAATGATTCGTGTGACTGTGCGATCTCAAGTGCGGCTGCAAATTCTTTTTCACTCAGAAGATCGTTCATACGAGCTTCCTTTTCTTCAATTGTTTCTTCGGGGATCTCTTCGGTGATATCGTTTTTCGGCGGATCGCTTACGGTAGGTCCTTGCTTGTTATGCTCGGGCAAAAAGAAGAAGAGCACTATTATAAGAGCTATAGTTGCCGCAAAGAAGATTCCCGAGAAAAGTGCGATAAACAGACGGGTCCTTTTGCGCGCTCTTTCTGCCGAGGAGGTAACTACGACGGGACGCTTGAATTTTGAAAAATAGTCGAAAAGATGCTTTCTTTCGGTAGCGCACATCGGGCAAACGTCGGAGTCCGATATCTGTCCGCAGGTGCATCTCCAAACGAGAGAGGAAAGCTCGTCGGGATAGTATGCGGCGAAATCGCCGATAGTCTCGCAGGTCTCATATATTTCAGAGCTCGACATTCCCTCGGAAAGCGGAATAGGATCGCTCGGCTCGTCGAAAAAATCGCCTCTGACGAAATCGACTACCATAAGATCGACTGTGCGTATACAGCCTATGTAAACGTCAACGTCGGATACCATATCGGGCGCAAGATCTATCTGAGTCTTTATTCCGACAGATGCGCCGGGTAAAAGACCCTCTTCGGGAAATTTGAGAGTTTTGGATATTATTTCGCGTCCGTTTGAGACTATAAGATTTCCCTCTGAATCAAGACAGCGTATAACAAGACCGGCAGATTCGACTCGCGCGGGGCTGTCCTCGGACGAGGTATTGGATATTATCATATTGAGCACAAGTCCATCGTTTTCGCTGTCGAGAATAAGCTCGGAGCTGTCTATTGCAAGCGGGGAGCGCAGAGCTATTCGCTTGCCGTGATGACTTATGACTGCGTTCTTTTTCTTTGCCATTATAAAAACCTTTCAAGCTGAGAACAGAGTTTATTTCCAAATTGAATATATCGGTGATGACAGGTCGTGATCTGTGGGCATATAAGCTTCGTGATCGGTATCGTAAAAGCAATCGGAGTTCCCGTCGCGTATCAGAGCGTAGTCTTCAAGCAGCTTTGTGAATTGGCTGACGGAGGAATTCGGAGAGTAGAGCGGAATAGCTTCGGTCTTGGAAGAGCCGATCTTGAGCATCTTGAGTGTAAGCGATGCACCCGTAGCGTGAGAGCA
The DNA here is from genome assembly GCA_017532425.1 of Clostridia bacterium. GTDB lineage: Bacteria > Bacillota > Clostridia > Oscillospirales > CAG-272 > SIG672. Next base: position 8,451 of record JAFXJH010000126.1, read on the forward strand.
GGTAGTGCAGCAGGCTGCGTCAGGGAGCTTCGACTCGGGAATATAAGCCTTTTCCAAAACGAGAGTATATCCGAGCTCGGTATAGAACGCGTTTGCCGCTTCAAAAAGTCTGAGCATCGTGTCATACTGCAGAATTACAGGCTCGTCCTCGTCGTAGATAAGGGGAGCGTCAAATATGAGAATATATTTGCGCAGATCGACAAGCCGGGATACTTGCCCGTCCGAATTCCAAAGGTATGGCAGCTCGATAAAGAACTGTACGCTGCCGTCTATAAGCGCGACAGATTCGCAGTAACCGAGCAGAGCTCCCGATTGATTGTATATTCTCGATATTCCGGTAGAATTCTGCTCTGCATAAACGGTCTCGCCGAAAAACTTTGAACCGATAGGATTTCCGCTGAGCGTGTTGTCCTTGTAGTAATCGACGCGCTCGACACAGACCTTCATTTCGATATAGGAAGCAGTCGAGGTCGAGTTTGTCTGCACAGCAGAATCGGTCTTGTCGGGACCTTCGATTTTATTATAAGATGAAGCAGTGGCAAACACAAGCATTGACGCTGCCGTAGAAACTATTATCAGAGAAACGACCGATATTATAAAAATATTCAGTAGCCTTCTTGTCATGTAAACCTCTCATACGCAGTGTAGCGTTAAACACGTTTTAGGAGAAATATGCATCAGAGCATACTACCCACATATTAATAATATCTATATTTTATCGGTTTGTCAAGTTCTTACGGCATAGTTTACAATTATTTTTCAAAATCAGAATTTTCGACATCAGAAATACGGAAAAAAGATAAAACCGAACGAAAAAACGTTCGGTTTTGCCTTGTTGATTTACTTTTGATGTCCGTTCTCCTCAAGCAGAGAATCGATATCATCCGCACCGAAGAAAAAGTATTCGGGCGTGATCTTTTCGTAGGATGCAAGCGAGAGGAAATATTCCTTTATTTCGGAAAAGGTGATGTGCGCGGGCGGACATCCTATTTTTGAAGCGACCATATCACCGATAACGGCAAATGACGTCATAGGTGTGCGCAGACCGCTTCCTATAAGCTTGACGTAGCTTTCCTTCTTAGTCCAGAGAGCAAGGAGTTCGCGGTTGTTTTCGGGAGTGCTGTCAGCAGATGAAACTATTCTTCGGTATGCACGTCCGGTCGTGTAAGCATCGCTTTCAAGAATATCTACGCCGACAGGAAGCTCGGAAGCCGCACATACTGCGACGCTTCCCGAATGAGATATGTTTATATTAAGCTTGTCCTCAGAAAGCTGAGGCTTGCCGAGCAGGTTGTAAAAATATTTCGGCGGAGAAAAGGGAAGAGAAAAGCTTTTAAGTGCAAGACAAAGTGCAAGCTCTGCTCCGAGCGATCGCTTTTTGTCCTCAAGATGTGCAAGTCTCGCTATCTTCTTCATTCTTGTCGGACTTATAAATCTGCTGAATTTTAAAAGTGCCTCTTCAAGTTCGATTTTATTGGTGTCTACGAGAAAAACGCGAGTCTTTGGGTGTGTGTTTTCTTCGTTGACATCAGAATTTAAGAATAAGTTTTTTTCTGACATTTTTTCCTCTGAATAGTTTACTGCGTTTGCATTAACAGTTTAACATACTAAAACAAGAAAAGCAATATTTTCAGGAAAATAATTTATAAATATTTGATGAAAAAATCCGATAGACTGCTTATAAACAGCCTATCGGACCTTGTCTTTTAATTTTTCAAATAGATTCGATATCTTTCTCGGAGAGGAGCTTGACTCCGTTTTCCGCAAGGATCTTTTCAGCGCGGTCGTTGTCTGCAACGCGGATAACAACGCACGCGTTCTTAGCGGAATCGAGGACGAAAGCGTAAAGATATTCGATGTTTATGCGGTTTTCTCCGAGAATGGATACCACTTTGGCGAGTCCGCCGGGAGTATCATCGACCGATACTGCGATAACGGGATTTACCTTGGAAAGATATCCTTCCTCAAGAAGCTTTGAGGTAAGCTCCTCCGAATGTATTGCGAGCATTCTGAATATACCGTAATCAGCCGAGTCTGCAAGCGAGAGAGCACGCATATCAACGTGATTTTCAGCGAGGAACGCGGTAAGCTTGCTGAGCTTTCCGGGAGTATTATCTACGAAAATGGAAATTTGCTTTACTGCCATGACTGTATTCCTTTCTCTTTTTATGTTAATCGTGAAGCTTTCTCTTGTCAATTACACGAACGGCCTTGCCTTCGCTTCTTGCAATCGACTTGGGAGGAACGAGATGAACGGTGGGCTTGATTCCGAGCATAGTCGTTATTGCGGATGCGAGCTTCTTTTCATATGCAGCGATATCGCGCATTGTATCGGAGAACTGCTCGGGAGAAAGCTCTACGTTGATGTCAAGTGTATCGGTGTGATTCTGACGGTCAACGAGGATCTGATAGTTGGGAGTGTATCCCTCGTTAAGAAGAACTGTTTCTATCTGAGAGGGGAATACGTTTACGCCTCTGATTATCATCATATCGTCGCTTCTGCCCATAGGCTTCGTCATCTTGATGAGAGTTCTTCCGCAGGAGCACTTCTTGCGCGAGAGTACGCAGATATCCTTTGTGCGGTAACGGAGAAGGGGAAATGCTTCCTTTGTGATAGATGTGAATACGAGCTCACCCTTTTCGCCGTCGGGAAGGACTTCGCCTGTCTCGGGATTGATTATTTCGGGGATGAAGTGGTCCTCGTTGATGTGCATACCGGACTGCTCTTCACATTCGAAGGAAACACCGGGGCCGGAGGTCTCGGTAAGACCGTAGATATCGTATGCCTTGATTCCGAGAGATGCTTCGATCTCACGTCTCATTTCTTCTGTCCAGGGCTCGGCACCGAAAATACCTGCACGGAGCTTGTTGTCCTCGGGCTTGTAGCCCTTTTCCTTGAGGCTTTCGCCGATGTATGCGGCATAAGAGGGTGTGCAGCAGAGAATAGTCGCACCGAGGTCCATCATAAACTGGATCTGACGGTCGGTATTACCCGATGACATCGGAAGAGTGAGGCATCCAACCTTGTGGCTTCCGCCGTTAAGTCCGGGACCGCCTGTGAAAAGTCCGTATCCGTAGCATACCTGACAAACGTCCTCGTTTGTTCCGCCGACAGCAACAATAGCTCTTGCACAGCAGTCTTCCCAAAGATCAATGTCATTCTGTGTATAGAAAGCGACTACGCGCTTGCCCGTTGTACCCGACGTGGACTGTATTCTTACACATTCGCTTAAGGGCTTTGCGAGCATTCCGTAAGGATAAGCCTCGCGGAGATCGTCCTTTGTGATGAAGGGAAGCTTGTGAAGATCCTCAACACCCTTGATGTCTTCGGGCTTTACACCCTTTTCATCCATAAGATTTTTATAGTATGGCACGTTTTCATATACGTGCTTTACCTGCTTAACAAGTCTTTCGGACTGCAGAGCCTTCATGTCTGCAAGTTCCATTGTTTCTATTTCTTTGTTCCAATATCTGTTCATTATAATTGATTCCTTTTCTTGATAGTTTTGATTTGATCCGAAATATCCCGCACGGGTAACAGAGAGCAAGTGTGAATTGTCTGCGTATTTCCGGAGTTTTTATATCCCGTGCGGGATAATAAATCGATTATCAAGACGGATATGCTGAGTATGTTGCGCCGCTGACATAATTGCCGTTCCTTTTTGAATAATTTAAACTTACCGTCTATTTTAGCACTTAATAAGCAATTTGTCAACTCGCTAAATTGGAAAAGTTTAATTATTTTTGGCACAAAACTTACAAAAAACTTAAAATCCCAAAATGTATTGACATTTTTCCGTGCCGCGGTTATAATTAATTTGTATATTTCTTTGATGCAAAATTTTCTAAATCATATATCGGAGGAAAAATTATGAAAAAGATAGATGCGATAAATTCGGTGGTTATGGAAAATCCGGACAGCGTGTTCGGCTATTTCGCTTGGCCGAGCGTTACAAGACTTCCTGACGGACGTCTTGCGGCATCTTCATCGGGATTCAGGATCTCACACATCTGTCCGTTTGGAAAAGCGGTCATATCCTATAGCTCGGACGAGGGTAAGACCTGGAGCGTTCCCGCACCCGTTATCGATACTCCTCTTGATGACCGCGATGCAGGAGTAACGACACTTGCAGATAAGCGCGTTGTCTTTACATCGTTTAATAATAGGATTTCCATGCAGAGATATCATAATAACCGTTCCAATAAAAAGCTGCAGAATCTTGTTTCGGCATATCTTGATAGCGTGGACGCAGAAAGCGCGGAAGAGAAATATCTCGGATCTACTTATAAGGTAAGCCACGACGGCGGCGTTACCTTCGGAGAACTCAGACGCTCACCCGTTACCGCGCCTCACGGTGTTTGTCCTCTTCCGTCGGGCGGAGCTCTCTACGTCGGAAGAATTTTCGACACCGAAAAAGAAGATTCTCTGGCATGCTACCGCCTCTGCGACGATGACAGCCTTGAATATCTTTCGCATATCGAAAATATTCTTATCGACGGCACACCCGCGCTCAGCTGTGAGCCTCACGCGATAGCACTTACGGATAAGGATATACTCGTGCAGATAAGAATACATCATTCGAGTGTAGACGCTTTCACTACCTATCAGTGTGAATCAAGCGACGGCGGTCTTACATGGACAAAGCCTCATTCGATAGGACTCGACCACGGCTCGCCTCCTCATATCATAAAGCACAGCAGCGGAGTCCTCGCATCTGTATACGGATACAGAAGACCTCCCTTCGGTCAGCGCGTGATGTTCAGCATAGACGGCGGTAAAAACTGGGATAAGGACTACGTCCTGCGTGACGACGGTCCGTCGGGCGACCTCGGATATCCTTGCAGCATTGAGCTTTCGGACGGCAAGATACTTACAGTATACTATCAGCAGAAGGAAGAAGGCGGATACTGCGTTATTATGCAGAGCATCTGGGAAATACCCGAAGAAATAATTAAAAAAATAAAGGAGTAAATAAATATGCTGTATCCGAGATCAAACAAATACAGGGACGTTTACAGCTTGAACGGAATATGGAAATTCAAGACGGTAAGCGAGGATTATATTCCCGAAGAAGAGGCGTACGATGCATCTCTTATGGCGGTGCCCGCAAGCTATAACGATATAGTCACGTCGAAAGAAATAAAGGATCACGTTGGAAAGGTGCTTTATGAAACTACATTTTCTATTCCCGTGCGCGAGGACAAAATATATCATCTCCGCATAGGCGCGGCAAGCCACAAGTGCGACGTTTATCTTAACGGAAAGCTTATCGCACACGGCGTAAACGGCTTTTTCCCGATAGATGCAGAGCTTTACGGCCTTAAAGAAAAGAACCGTCTGTCTGTTGTGATAGATAACAGACTCACCTTCCAGACTCTCCCCGTAGGACGTATTGTGAACGGCAAGCAGGTAATAAATCACGATTTCTATAACTTCACGGGTATACACCGCGACGTGCTCGTTTACTCCACTCCCAAGAGCTATATCCACGATATCGAGATAAAAACTGTAGTTGACGGTGATTATTCAAAGATTTCTGTAAATACCGATGCCGAAAATGCGATTTACAAGGTTTTCGATAAGCTTGGAAATCTTGTTACCGAAAGTCGCGAAAGCACCTTTAAAATAGAAGCTCCTGTTCTTTGGGATACGGAAAATCCTTATCTCTACACCCTTTCTGTCGAAACAGACTGCGATAAATACGAAGAAAAGTTCGGTATACGCAAGGTAGAAGCGACGGGTGACGCTCTTCTTCTAAACGGTAAGCCGGTATATCTCAAGGGCTTTGGTATGCACGAGGATTCCTTTATCCTCGGCAAGGGCAACAGCCCTGCGGTAAATATTCGCAATTTCGAGCTTCTCAAATGGATAGGCGCAAATTCGATAAGAACGAGCCATTATCCGTATAGCGAGGAGATAATGTCTCTTGCGGACGAATACGGAATTATGGTCATCGACGAGGTGCCCGCTGTCGGTATGGGATGGTGGAATCCCACCTTTTCGGATGACAGAGCAAACGACGAGACAAAAGAGCTTCATAAGGATCTTGTAAGACAGCTTATGGCAAGAGATAAAAACCATCCTTGCGTAGTTATGTTCTCTGTTGCAAACGAGGCTGCAACTCACGAAGAGCGTGCAAGAGAATATTTTGCCGACGTTATAGCTACAGCAAGAAGCGTCACCGCCCTTCCTATCACGATAATAGAATTTTCAACGGCAGACGTCTCTCTTGTCGGAGATCTTGTTGACGTTATCGGCATAAACCGTTATTACGGCTGGTATTATGAGCACGGCGATATGTCGGTAATAAAGGATCAGATGATAACCGAAATAGGAAAATGGCGTAAAAAGTGCGGAAAGCCCGTATTTGTTGCAGAGTTTGGCGCAGATACGATCGAAGGACTCCACGCTCTTCCGAGCGAATCCTTCTCCGAGGAATTCCAGATCGAGTACGTCAGAGAAAACTGCGAAGCCTTTGACGTTGCAGAGGGCTGCATAGGCGAGCACGTATGGAATTTTGCTGACTTTAAGACCAAGCAGGGACTCACACGTATAAGAGGAAACCGCAAGGGCGTCTTCACAAAGGACAGACAGCCCAAGCTTGTGGCACACTTCCTGCGTGAAAGATGGATGAAAAAGTAAAATAACAAAAACGACGGAGTTCAAAGCTCCGTCGTTTTTTAAAAAAATCAGAGAAAGGGGAAAACCATCTCAAACGCCGAAGTTTTTCCCCTTTCTCCGAACCTCTAACCCTATTCCTTGGCTCGATCCTTCGTGAAGATGAAGTTTGCTTTAAATTAAAAACGACGGAATTTCAGAATTCCGTCGTTTTTTATCTTATTTTATCTTATCACCTTGTCAATAAACGCTCCGAAAGCAAGCTTGTCGCCGATATAGAATACGGCAGACTGTCCGGGTGCGGGCTCGGGAAAGGCTCGGTCAAAGGAGGCGGTCACTATGCCGTTTTCGGTTTTGATTTCTGTCCTTCTCGGCTCAGCAGAGTAGCGCACCTTTACGCTAAGCTCGGCATTTTCGGGAATATCGAGTGAGGAAAGATACTGAAAATTGGTGTCGGTAAATGTGATGGCATATGCGGGAGTATAATCCTCGGAGCGCATCAGAGTTACCGTATTGCTTGCGGCGTTTATCTCACTGACCGTCATTTTCTCGCCGAGAGCGATTCCGAGACGCTTCTTCTGACCTACCGTGTAATGTATTATTCCGCGGTGCTCGCCGAGAATATTGCCGTTCGGGTCAATGAAGAAGCCTTTCGGTGGGACAGCTCTTCTCTCGCTGATATAACGCGCATAATCGCCGTCGGGAATGAAACAGATGTCCTGACTTTCCTTGGCGGAGGCAGACGTGAAGCCGCGCTCTGCCATATACGCGCGGATGTAGTCTTTTTCTATTCCGTTGAGAGGGGTCATAAAGTCGGCAAGCTGCTCCTGCGAAAGACCCCAAAGCATATAGGACTGATCCTTTTTGAGGTCTGCGGCGCGTGTTACGAAATATCTTCCGTTTTCACGTTCGATACCGCAGTAATGTCCGGTGGCAAATTTGTCAAAGCCGAGCGCTTTTGCGCTGTCGTGGAGCTTTTTTATCTTTACGTAGCGGTTGCACACGACGCAGGGATTCGGAGTGCGCCCCGATAAATATTCGTTTGTGAAATACTCGGTGACCTGCTTTTCGAAATCCTCGCGGCAATCTATAATATGCAGAGCTATTCCGAGCTCGGATGCCGCTTTTTCGGCGGCTTTTATGTCTGTATGATCGGAAAATTTAAGAACAGCACCTTGTACGGCGTATCCCTTCTCCATAAGAGAAAGCGCGGCAAAGGTGCTGTCAAGTCCTCCGCTCAGACCGACCAGAACGGAGGTTTTCATTACTCGTCGTCTCCTGTGATGTGGTCGTGATGATGGTCGCATGCTTCACAGCAACCGTCACAATCCTCATGAAGAATAGGACTGTCGATTCCGTTTTTGCGGTAATAATCGGCAACAGCCGCCTTTACCGCCTGCTCGGCAAGAACAGAGCAGTGGATTTTAACGGGCGGAAGTCCGTCAAGGGCTTCAACAACAGCCTTGTTTGTGAGCTTTAATGCATCGTCGATACTCTGACCCTTGATCATTTCGGTGGCGATAGAAGATGTCGCGATAGCGGCACCGCAGCCGAACGTCTTGAATTTTACGTCAACGATGACATTATTTTCAATTTTGAGATACATTCTCATAATATCTCCGCATTTTGCGTTGCCAACCTCGCCGACGCCGTCTGCATCGGGAATTTCGCCGCAGTTGCGGGGATTTGTGAAATGATCCATTACTTTTTCGCTGTACATATTAAATCTCCGTAATGTTTATTTTACGCGCTCCATGGTGCTGTTATACAGAGGACTCATATCGCGGAGTCTCTGCACGATAGCGGGGAGCTTTTCAAGGATATAATCTACGTCCTCGTCGGTGTTTTCGTGCGAAAGGGTAAAGCGGAGCGAGCCGTGTGCCTTTTCGGCGGGAACGCCTATTGAAAGAAGAACGTGCGAGGGCTCAAGCGATGCCGAGTTGCAGGCAGAGCCTGTGGAGCAGCAGATACCGCTTATGTCCATAAACATAAGAAGGCTTTCTCCCTCGACGTATTCGAAGGTGATGTTAGCGTTTCCCGCAAGTCTGTGCTCTCTGTCGCCGTTAAGGAAGCTGTATGGGATTTTGTCAAGAATTCCGTTTACAAGTCTTTCGCGCATTGCGAGAACTCTCTTTTCGTCGTCAAGACGGTCGTAAGCAAGCTCGAGTGCCTTGGCAAGACCTACGATATATGGAACGTTTTCCGTTCCTCCGCGTCTGCCGCGCTCCTGACCGCCGCCGTCGATGAGTGTGTGGACTCTCGTGCCGGTTTTGATGTAAAGCGCACCGATACCCTTGGGTGCGTTTATCTTATGACCCGAAAAGGCGAGCATATCTACACCGAGATCCTTTACCTTTATATCGATATGTCCTACAGCCTGCACAGCGTCGGTAAACATAACGGCACCGCGCTTATGAACGACCTCGGCGATCTCCTTTATGGGGAGAACAGTTCCGATCTCGTTGTTTGCATACATAATAGCGACAAGCACGGTGTCCTCGCGCATAGCGTTTTCAACCGTTTCGGGAGTGATCAGACCGCTTTTCTCGACGTCGAGATAAGTGACCTCGTATCCGTCACGCTCAAGGCTTTTCATAGCGTTGAGAACTGCGTGATGCTCGAATTTTGTAGTTATTATGTGGCGTCCCTTGTTTCTTGCCGCAGAAGCCGCGCCCTTTATTGCCCAGTTGTCTGCTTCAGAGCCCGATGCTGTGAAAAATATTTCACTTGGCTTGCAACCGAGAAGCGATGCAATGCTTGAACGCGCCTCGGCAAGCGGAGAAGCTGCCTCGCGTCCCTTAGAATATGCGCTTGACGGGTTGCCCCATTTTTCCTTGAGATAGGGAAGCATAGCCTCAAGCACACGCTCATCCACGGGAGTGGTAGCGGCGTTGTCGGCGTATACGAATCTTTTAGTTTCGGACATTGCGATATTATAATCTCCTTGAATCGGTATTTTAAATTACTTTACGATAGTTCCGGTGCAGTTACCGAATGCGCAAGCAGCGTTTGCCTCGTCCGTGTCGATGTGCATAGCGAGAGCGAAGGAAGGATTAACTCTTACAACAACGTCGCCGTAAACGGTCTTACGGTCAGCAGAGTCGATAGCAACAGAAACTACCTGCTTGTCCTCTACGCCGAAGTTTTCAGCATCTGCGGGAGTCATATGGATGTGACGCTTTGCGATGATAACGCCTTCTGTGATCTCAACTTCACCTGCAGGTCCGATGAGCTTGCAGCCGGGTGTTCCTGCGATGTCGCCGCTCTCTCTTACGGGAGCTGTGAGACCGAGAGTTCTTGCGTCTGTGAAGGAAAGCTCTACCTGAGTAGCCTTACGTGTAGGTCCGAGAACGATTACGTTGGGAATAGACTTCTTGGGTCCTTCGATAGTAAGTCTTTCTTCGCATGCGAACTGACCGGGCTGGCTGAGATCCTTCTTGAAGGTGAGCTTTGCGCCTGCGCCGAAGAGTGTTTCGAGATCCTTATCGGAAAGGTGAATGTGTCTTGCGGATGTTTCTACGATAAATGTTTTCATTGTATGACCGTTCCTTTCTGCACAGCCCGAGATGAAATTCAGACTGTACGGTCGGAGATATGTCCCGACCAAACTAAAATATTTTAAGTGTTTTCGGCAATACTGCCGTTTTTATAATGAATAAACTTAAAGCTTATTACTAACACTTAATTATATCATACACTTTCAAAAAAGTAAATATGGGGAGACAAAAAAATATGATAAATTGTGCAGAAAATAATAGCGAAAATACACAAGAAAGCAAAAAAAACGAGTATTCGGGCGAAAAAAGACCTTCGGGACGATTCAGATGCATAACTCTTGTCGGGCATATTGAGGGACACTATATTATGAACGAAACGCAGAAGACGACCAAATATGAAAATATTCTTCCCGAACTCGTCGAGATAAATACAGACAGAAATATATCGGGACTGCTTATCCTGCTTAACACGGTAGGCGGTGACGTCGAGGCGGGACTTGCGATAGCTGAGATGATAGCGTCGATGGATAAGCCGACGGTATCGCTCGTGCTTGGGGGTGGACATTCGATAGGTGTGCCGCTTGCCGTGTCTGCAAAAAGATCGTTTATAGTGCCGTCAGCGACGATGACGGTGCATCCCGTGAGAATAAGCGGAACGGTAATAGGTGCGCCGCAGACCTTTTATTATTTTAACCGTATGCAGGACAGAATACTCAATTTTGTGTCCGAGCACTCTAAAATAAGCACGCAAAGACTGCACGAGCTTATGATGAAGACAGACGAGATAGCGACCGATATCGGAAGTATAATAGACGGACGTCAAGCAGTGGAGGAGGGAATAATAGACGAGGTAGGAGGTCTTTCCGACGCTCTTTGCGCACTCATTAAAATGAGCGAAAATCATTAAAAATAAATACAAATTGTAAAAGGAAATGCGCGGTGCTTGACAGTGCTTCCTTTTTGTGCTAAAATTAGCTTGTATTTTTATGCAAACCTTTGGTTTTTAAATAAAAACGAATATTTCACTTCGATTCAGGGAGTTAACTATATATGAAACTTTTTACAAAAATACTGTCGGTCATTCTGCTTATATCTATGCTTGCATCCTTTTCGGGTTGCGAAAAAATAAAGGAATTTTTCGGAGATGAGGAAGAGGAGGATACAAAGCCGGACGAGGAAACTCCGAGCATCGGCGAGACCGACCCGAGAAAACCGGGTGTATACACCTTTTTGCTCGTAAGAGAAGGACGTACTCTCGGCACAGCGGCATCGTTTGCCGTTTGCGAAATGGATATCTCGATCCCCTCGCTTTCGATCTTACAGATACCGGGTAATCTTCTTATAAACGATAGCAAGGCAACCTCTCTTGCAGAGCTTTACGACGCAAGCTACGATAGCGCGCTTGCATCAAATCTTTCACGCAATGAAAGCACGATGAACGCCGCAAAGGCGGTAAGCTCGTTTATTTCAGAAAATATGTCTGTTCCGATCGATTATCATATGGTGCTCAGTAAAAATTCGGTGGAAGAATATATTGATCTTATAGACGGCATAGAGGTCGATTTCCCCTTTACCTTCACAACTACGGCGGGAATAACCTATTCTGCGGGAGTGCGCAAGATAACGGGAAGGGCGGCGTACGACTTTACCGAATATCAGTATTTCAGAGATACCGAATCTCAGATAAACGCAGAAAGAGCGGTGCTTGCGGGAGTGCACGCAAAGCTTTGCGAAACACTATCATCTGAAAATATATCGGTCCATATGATACTCGGCAAGCCCCTTCTTGCTACAGACGTGCCCTCGGACGACGGATACGATATCTTTTTCCTGCGTAAGCTTATCGCAGTAACGCCCGAAAACTGGAACGTGACAAATCTCTGCACGACTCCTGCATCTATAGCAAGCGGAGATTTCGAGGTAATGCACAGAAATCGCGCTCTTGAGCAGATAAATACCTTTATGAAAGTCTATAATAACGACGTAAACGAGGAATTTTTTGACCCCGAGCTTAAATTTACAAATACAAACGAAAAGATAGTAAATGCAATATATAAGGCAAATAAATCGCTTCCCGAGAGCTACAGCGCGGCAGATATTTACGCGGGAAGACTTCGCATATTCACTAAATAATAAAACGGATAGCGTGAATGGAGACTACTATGGAAATAATTCGAAATGAAGGCGAGTCGTGGAAGGTCGGGGCACAGTTTGAGGGCTGGCTTGTAGGTCTTCTCGCTTACGGAGAAAAATTTGCTAAATTCTCAATGCTCGAAAGACATAATCAGACAGAGGAGGCTTTCGTGCTTGTAAAGGGCGAGGCGACTCTTTATATTGCCGATAAGGATATAAAGGTTACCGAATATAGGATGGAGCAAGGTACGCTGTATAACGTTGCCAAGGGTGAATGGCATCATATTGTTGTCAGCGAGGATGCTCTCGTGATGGTAGTTGAAAACAGTAATACAACCAAAGAAAACTCGGAATACCTCTATTTGGCGTAATATTATGTTTTTTTCGACGAAAAGTGATTGACTTTGATTTTTTTGTGTGTTAAAATAGTGCTGATGAATATATCTATATGAAGCTTTATAAAATTTTGAAAGGAAGTTTATTATGGAAGCATTTTTAAACAAAATTCTCGAATACCTTGCAACCGCAGGCGTAAGAATTCTCTGCGGAATCGTAATACTTATCGTAGGCTGGATACTCATAACAAAGCTTGTAAAAACCTTTGAAAAGACAAAGAAAATACAGAAGCTTGACAAAACCGTTCGTGCATTTACAAAGAGTGCTCTTAATATTACGCTTAAGACTCTTCTTATAATTCTCGTCGCAAGCATTTTCGGCGTTCCGATGACGACCTTCGTCGCAATAATCACAGCGGCAAGCCTTGCTATAGGCCTTGCTCTTCAGGGCGGTCTTTCCAATATAGCGGGCGGAATCATTCTCCTCATCATCAAGCCCTTCAAGATAGGCGATTTCGTTTCTATCGACGGCGCTGACGGTACTGTTACCGATATGAATATCTTCTATACCGTGCTTACAACGGCAGACGGCAAGAGAGTCGATATCCCCAACGGTACGGTCGCAGGCGGAAAGATAGTAAACTACTCGGTAGAAAAGTACAGAAGAATCGATATTTCCTTTGTCGTTCCTCACGGCACAGATATAAGCAAGCTTGCTCCCCTTCTTACAGATATGGCAAAAGCAAATTCGCTTATATTCGTTGACGACGATCACCTTCCTATGGTAAAGGTCGGCGGATACGAGGAGGACGGACTTAAGATCGATTTCAGAACATGGACGGAAAACGGAAATTATTGGCCCGCTTTCTATGCAATGAATGAAGGCGCAAGACTTGTATTTAATGCAAATAACATCAAACTTTCAAGCCGTCAGTTTAATCTTCGCATAGAAAAGTAAATCTGTTTGATAAAAGAAAAGGCAGCATCCGTTTTAAGATGCTGCTCTTTGTTTTTAATTACTTAGGAGAGAAGATAGTTGCAAAGCGAAAATGCGTCGTCAAAGGTCATAATTGCGCCCGCTTTTTCAAGCTCATCTCGTCCGCCGTGGCCGAAGGTCACTCCAATAGTGGAGAGCCCATTTGCGGCGGCACCCTCAACGTCGAATTTGCGGTCGCCTATCATAATTACCGATCTTTTGTCAGTTATGTTTGTGTTTTCAAGTGCGTAAGCGATAACGAGTTCCTTTTTTGTGCGCGACTCATCAAGAGTTGCACCGCAAATAAGGTCGAAATATTTATCAAGTCCGAAATGCTCAAGCACTCTGATTGCCATAGGCTCGGGTTTTGAGGTCGCGAGAATGACCTTGCAGGGACTCTCGTGAAGCTTTTTGAGCATTTCCTCTATTCCGGGATAGACGCTGCACTCGTAAATTCCCGTCGGTACGTAGTACTCGCGGTAATACTCCACCGCTTTTACCGATTCTTCTTTGCTCATTCCGTAAAAATTTCTGAACGATTCAAAAAGAGGCGGTCCGATAAAAGGGCGAAGCTCATTTAGGTCTTCTACCTCAATGCCGAATTTGCCAAGAGCGTATCGAACCGATTTTGTTATACCCTCAAACGGCTCGGTTATGGTGCCGTCAAGGTCGAAAAGAACGTGAGAATATTTCATATTACTTCTCCTTGTTTACTATATTTGCAAGAAACGGGTCTACACCGAGGAAGCTTGCCGCAGACTTGTATTCGTTTATATGCTTTGCCTTCCTGTCGTCTGTCATTTTTGGATCGAGAATAGCGCGTATCAGCAGATTTTTTGGTGTGTCATCCGGATCGATAAGCTCAAGTGCCTCAACAGAGTAGCCGTGAGCCGAAAGCATAAGACAGCGAAGCGAGTCTGTCGCCGCATCACAGAGCTTCTGCTTCAGCATAGAATAACGGGAAATAAAGGAAAGAGGGTCGCAGTCAAGCTGCTTCATCATTTCGTGGTGACAGCAGGGAGTCGAAAGAACAACGCGCGCACCGTGATTTATGGCGTATCCAAGTACGATATCGGTCGCGATATCGCACGCGTGAAGCGATATTACAAGATCGGGAGTGCCTCGGTCGAAGTTTGAAATGTCGTCGCATATAAAGGTAAGATCGGTGCATCCGAGCTTTTGGGCAACACTCGAGCAGTACTCGATAACGTCGCGCTTGAGATCGACCCCGTACATCTTGATAGAGCGCTTTTTGATCTCGGTAAGATAATAATAAACAGCAAAGGTCAAGTAGCTTTTCCCACAGCAAAGATCGCAGACGAGAAGTTCTTTGTCGCTCGGAAGATGGTCGTAAACGTCGTCGAGAAGCTCGATAAAGCGGTTGATCTGTCTGAACTTAGACTGCTTTTTGTCTATTATCTTTCCGTCGGAGCTACATATTCCGAGAAGCTCGAGAAATTTCTCGTGACCGGGTGCGGATGCGAGAATATAGTTCTTTGTGCGGTTGTGGTCGGATATTTCGGCCTTGTCCGAATAGACGATCTTGTCGGATATAAATATCTTTCCTTTTTTTGATATCTTTATTTCGCATTCGCCGCTCATAGCCACTATGTTGGTCTGTGAATACTGCGAGAGCGCAAGCTCGGCAAGATATTCGGGAGCCTCTGTGATCGAAAGATTCTTGTGCAGAGCCTTGTTGTCAGACGTGAAGGTTTCAAGCTGTACAAAGCTCTCGCCGCCCTTTTTGGCAAAAATACGGGCAACAGAGCGCACTATGCTTTTGTCCTGAGGTTTGCTGAATACAGCTTTTTTCAGGCAGGAGCTGTCTATAGCACGGGTGAATGTGGAAATTATCGTTTCTTTTTCGTTCATGTCTGTTCCTTTAGATAAACTTATAATAAATTCAAGAAATTTGGAGAATAAAAATATGCCCGAGATTTTAATGGGAAGAATAGTAAAGGGCGTCGGCGGACTTTATGATATCGCGCTTGATAGCGGAGATACGGTAAGCTGTCGCGCTAAAGGCTCTTTTCGTCACGATGACGTAAAGCCGTACGTCGGAGATATCGTTTCCGTCGGATATGACGATGCGGGAAATCCCGTCATTGCCGAAATAAAAGAACGTAAAAACTCGCTCATACGACCTCCGCTTGCCAATCTTGACGTCATTTTCGTCGTTCTTTCGGCAAAAAATCCGACGGCAGATCTGCTTACTGCGGATAAGCTTATCGCGATAGCCGAGCACAATGGCATCGAGCCGATAATAGTAATAAGCAAGGGTGACCTTGACACAGATAATGCGGAAAAAATCAGAAAAACGTATGAAAAATGCGGTTTTACCGTATTCGAGTCGGCTATGTGCGATGAAAACAGCGTTAAGTGCGACCGTATATATGATTTTATAAAGGAAAATCTTTCGGATAAAATATCGGCGTTTGCTGGAGCGTCGGGTGCGGGCAAATCCACGCTTATGAACTCGCTCTTCCCGTCGCTCGGTATAGCTACGGGCGAGGTCAGTCAGAAGATAGGCAGAGGTCGCCATACCACACGCCACGTTGAGCTTTTCCCGATGAGCACTCTCGTCGGAACGGGAAGCGGATTTTTCGCAGATACCCCCGGATTCACGATGCTCGATTTCGTGCGATTTGATTTCTTTGATAAAGAAGACCTTCCGGCTACATTCCGTGAATTTTCCGAGCATATAGGAAAATGCAAGTACACAAAGTGCACACACACCAGAGAAGAGGGATGCTCTGTGCTTGAGGCTGTCAAGAATAAAAGTATTCCAAAAAGCCGCCACGAAAGCTATATCGACCTCTTTAACGTACTTAAAGAAAAGCACAAGTGGGATAAAAAGCAGTAACACCTCAAATATTTTCACATATTATAATAATGAAGCTCTTAAAAACGGGCTTTAATCGGAAAGGAATGGTTATAATATTATGAAAGTCGTTACTGTCAAGGCTCCGAAATTTATGCGCCCTATACTGAAAAGCATATTCAAAATGGGCAAATGATCAAATAACAAACATAAGCTTTTAAAAAATCGGTCTTGCTTTTACGGGCAAGACCGATTTTTATGTCTTAGTGAGTCTGAATCTTAGCCCAAAAACGGGATGTAACCGCGATACATAAAGACTATGAAGGCTATCTGTATCACAGCAAGAAGAGGGACTGTAAGATAAAACTTTGCTTTGCGTATTTTATGCCTGCAAACACTCATACCGAGAAGCGCACCGAGTGCTCCTCCGATAAAGGCGAGAAGCAGAAGAGTGCTTTCCGGAGTTCTCCATCTGTTCTTTTTCGCCTTTCGCTTGTCGTTTGCATAAGTCAGAAAGGTGATAAAGGTCATGATCAGAGTATAGCCCCAAAAAAGCTCGGGTTGCTCAAGGAAAAAATCCGCAATAGATGATATGACTGTTATAAAGCTTGTCATAAGATTGCTGTGCCGTTATCTTGCGATGAATCCGACTTTTTTTGCTACCTTGCGGATAGTCTTTTCAGCGCGGTAAGCGGCTGCACGCGCACCGTTCTTCATAACTTCCTCAAGATAAGCCTTGTCGCCGATTATCTGAGCGTAACGCGCCTGAAGGGGAGCGAGTCCGTCTGCAACTACTTCACCGACAGCAAGCTTGAAGTCGCCGTATCCGCGTCCGTCAAACTCTTTTTCGATCTCTGCGTGAGATTTGCCCGTAAAGCAGGAATAGATGTTCATAAGGTTGTTTATTCCGTCCTTGCCCTCGGCAAAGCGAACGCAGGTGTCAGAGTCGGTCACGGCTCTCTTGAATTTTCTGACGATATCGTCGCGGCTGTCCATAAGAGTGATGAAGGCGTTGACGTTTGTGTCAGACTTGCTCATCTTCTTGGTTGGCTCCTGAAGGGACATTATCTTTGCACCGCTCGGAGGAATAAATCCTTCGGGAACGGTGAAAACGTCGCCGTAGATGCCGTTGAAGCGTGTAGCGATGTCACGTGTGAGCTCGATGTGCTGTCTCTGGTCCTGTCCAACGGGAACGAGGTCTGCCTGATAGAGAAGGATATCTGCCGCCATAAGAACGGGATAGGTGAAGAGACCTGCGTTTATATTGTCAGCGTGCTTTGCAGACTTGTCTTTGAACTGTGTCATACGGGAGAGCTCGCCAAACTGAGTATAGCATCCGAGCATCCATGCAAGCTCAGCGTGCGCGGGAACGTGCGATTGAACGAAGAGCGTGCATTTTTCGGGATCGATCCCTGCCGCAATATATATTGCGAGAAGCTCGCGGGTGCGCTTGCGAAGGTCAGCGGGGTCCTGACGCACCGTGATCGCGTGCATATCGACCGCACAGTAGATGCAGTCGTATTCTTCTGCAAGTCCGACCCAGTTCTTTATTGCTCCGAGATAGTTGCCGATAGTGAGATTTCCGCTCGGCTGAACTCCCGAGAATATTATCTTTTTTGTTTCGGTTGTTTCCATACTGTATTTGTATCCTTTATGTTGTGTTTGAATCAGAATCTGAATATCTCGCCTGTTTTAGCAGATGTGTAGATACCCTCGAGTATCTTTGTTACGCAAAGAGCCTGCTCGGGAAGAACGAGAGGATCGGTGTCGTTTATTATAGCGTCGATCCAGAGACGAGCTTCGCGGTCTGCGGGAGATTCGTTGCCTACGCCCTCGTAGAATGCAGCTCCTGCACTCTTAAGATCGGGTGTGAAGGTGTATTTTGCGTTGTGCTTTACGCCGTTGATACGGAGCGCGTTTCCGGGACCGTACTTATCTGCGCCTGCAAGAGTACCGCAGAATGCCGTGATAGCCTCGCGGGGATCGAGCATATTGATAGCCCAAGAGGATTCAAGGTTGATAGTAGCGCCGTTTTCCATTACTACAAAGCCGAAAGCGGCATCTTCAACCGTGTATTTTTCAGGATCCCAAGGACCCCAGTCGTTGCCCTGAAGCTCTGTATCGCCGTCAGCGATCTTGCGGTAGGTAGTACCTACGCAGTACTTCGGCTTGTAGTTGTTCAGCATATAAAGAGTAAGGTCGAGCGCGTGCGTACCGATATCGATAAGAGGGCCGCCACCCTGCTCGTATTCGTTAAGGAAAACGCCCCAGGTAGGAACTGCGCGGCGACGAAGTGCGGTCGCCTTTGCGTAGTAGATATCTCCGAACATACCGTCGTCTACGAGCTTCTTGAGATAAACTGCGTCAGCGCGGTTACGTGTCTGATAACCGATAGTGAGCTTCTTGCCCGTGCGCTTTGCCGCGTCGAGCATCTTCTGAGCCTCAACAGAGTTGATAGCCATAGGCTTTTCGCACATAACGTGCTTGCCTGCCTCGAGAGCGTCAACCGTGATAAAGCTGTGAGAGCGGTTGGGAGTAAGAACGTGAACTACGTCGATTGTGGGGTCTGCAAGGAGCTCCTTGTAGTCTGTGTATACCTTGCATTCGGGAGTTCCGTACTTTGCGCGTGCAGCGATAGCTCTTTCCTCGATTATATCGCAGAAAGCAACCATTTCAGCTCTGTGCTTCTGCTTTGAAAGTGCGGGCATATGCTTGCCGTTGGCGATACCGCCGCATCCGATTATACCAATTCTGAGTTTTTCAGCCATTTTTATTATCCTCGTTTCATAAACAAATTTATAAAATTATGACATCTTATATTAAGATAATTATAAACCAACTATATAAAAAAGTCAAGTAAAAAGCGCGAAAGAGAGGGGAGTTTTTTGAAATTACCCCGCATTTTGAAAATAATGTATAAAATATCCCGACAGCATCAAGTGTGTCGGGATATTTATAAGGCGTTATATGTATTTTCTCGGTATTCTCTTGCCCACACCGCAGAGTATCTCGTACGAGATGGTGCCCGTGAGCTTTGCGATATCGTCTGCATCGACAGAAAGATCGCCGTCACTTCCGATAAGAATGACCTCGTCACCGACAGAAACGTTCATTCCGGTAACGTCGATCATAAACATATCCATACATATGCGTCCGACAATGGGGGCAAGGTGACCGTTTACGATAACCCTTCCTATACCGGAAAGTGCGCGCGGATATCCGTCGGCGTATCCGATAGGCACGGTTGCTATCTCGGTATCCTTTTCTGCAATAAAGGTGCGTCCGTATCCGACGGCATCTCCTTTTTTGATCTTTTTAACGAAGACTGTGTGGCTTTTAAAGGTCATCGCAGGTATGAGCGTGTTTTCGATCTTGACCTCATCCGAGGGAGAGTATCCGTACATCGCGATGCCGAATCGGCACTGATTTCCGAAAGCCTCGGGGAGATCTATAACTGCGGCACTGTTTGCCGAGTGTATCTTTTTGAATATAACCCCGCGATCTCTGCAGTAATGCTCAAATTTCTTGAATAATTCGATCTGTGCGAGAGTTTCGCTCTTATCTGCGCAGTCTGAGGTTGCGAAATGCGTGAAAAGACCGTATATTTCGATTCCGGGAAGCTTGGCTATCTGTGCGACCGTGTCGGCGGATGCCTCGTCGGCAGAGAATCCGATGCGTCCCATTCCGGTGTCGACCTTTATGTTTATCTTTATATTCTTTCCCGATGCCTTTGCCGCCTCCGAGCAAGCGAGAGCATCCTCGTAAGAGAATATCGCGGGAATGATCTTCTTGCCTGCACAGAATGAGAATTCCTCGTGTCTTACGTATCCGAGGATGTATATGTCTTTGTTTTCCGCGATATCAAGTATTTCGTGAGCCTCCTCGGGAGTTGCAACGGCAAATGCCGATACAATATCCTTTATTTCGCGGCAGACCTCTTTTGCACCGTGTCCGTAAGCGTCCGCTTTTATCACGGCGACGGCTTCACTTCCGTTTTTGAGCAGTGAAGAAAGATACTGTGTGTTTTTTCTTATGGCTGACAGATCTATTTCTGCCACACCACGGTAAAATTTGTCGTCTATGTTAGTCACGTCGGATACTACCTTTCCAAATAATTTCCGAATAATGTGTTGTTTTCAAAATTTAAACTATCCTTCCGAGGATAATACCGTTTTCCTGCCGTTCGGCTTTTACTGTTATGATCCTTCCGTGAAGATCTTCAATAGATTCGTCGGCGCCCTTCACAGCAACCTCAATGAAGTTTGCACTATGACCTATCGCACCTATTGCTTCCTTGTATTCCTCGACTATGATCTCAAGCGTTTTGCCGATATGCTCATTCAGTATCTTCTCGGTCATTTCTGCGCGAAGAGCCTCGAGCACTTTGAGTCGTGCGGATTTTACGTCGGGCGCAACTTGATTCGGCATATCTGCGGCAGGTGTGCCCGGACGCTTCGAATAGGCGAAAATATGGAAGGAAAGAAGATCAAGCGACGCAAGGAATTTTCTCGTTTCTTCGAAGTCTGCGTCCGTTTCGCCTGGGAATCCTACGATGATATCTGATGTGAACATCGCGTCGGGCATTTTTGAGCGAATGTAATCGATCTTGTTTTTTACCATATCGACGTTGTAGCGTCTTTTCATAGAGAAGAGCGTGTTGTTGCATCCGCTCTGAAGGGATAAATGAAAATGCGGAGCAAAAGAAGGAATTTTCGACGCGCGGTCGATGAAATCCTCGCTTATCGCAGACGGATCGAGCGACCCGAGACGGATTCGCTTTATCTTTTCGATCCTTCCAAGCTCCTCGATAAGAGAAATAAGTCCGTCGCGGCGACCGAGGTCCTTGCCGTAAGCCGAAACCTCGATTCCGGTAAGAACGATCTCACGGTATCCGTTTTCCGAGAGGATCTTTGCCTCCTCTATCACCGCTTCGGGTGCTTTGGAGCGTATTTTTCCTCTGAGCTTCGGAATTATACAGTAAGCGCACTTGCTTTCACAGCCGTCTTCTATTTTGAGCACGGCACGCGTGCGCTCGCTCGAGCTTATGCTCATTTTTTCAAAGGGCGCGTTTTCAAGCTCGCAGGAGCATATTATGCCGTCCGAGCCGTCAATATTCTGCTTTTCCGACTCACCTCGGAGCTTTTTTGCGTGCTCTATGGCAAGCTCTGCAACCTTCATTTTTTCGCGGTTTCCGCAAACGGCAGAAACTCCCTTGATCTTCAGTATCCTTTCGGGATCAAGCTGTGCCGAGCAACCTGTGACGATAACGTACACGTCGGGCGAAACAGAAGTCATTCTGCGTATTATCTGACGTGATTTGCGCTCAGCCTCGGCTGTAACCGCACACGTGTTTATTATACAGATGTCGACCTTTTCGCTCGGATCGCATATCTCTACTGAATTTTTAGAGAGCTCCTCAGATATTGCCAGACTTTCGTAGCTGTTGACCTTGCATCCGAGAGTGTATATGGCGGCTCTCACTTTTCTTTCGTTGTTCGGCATTAAAGAAAACGTCCTTTGCTGTTAATGTGAATAAAGCGCCCGATGTCCGGGTCATTTCCGGAAACCGGGCGTTTTATCTTCAAGAGTTTAAAGACCTTTAAGTCTTACTTGTCGCAACCGTCGCAGCAGTCAGCGTCGCAGCAGTCGCAATCGTCAAGCTCACAGATGAGCTTTTCGCCGCACTTGGGGCAGAGAATGTCGTCACATTCGAGAAGATCGTCGTCAAGATAGATCACTTCGCCGCAGCTGGGGCAAACTGCCTCATAGTAATCGTCGTCGTCATCATCCTCGTCGTCGAAATCTTCGTCATCGTCATCGTCGCATTCGTAGATATCGCTTTCAACGTCGCCGAGGTCGGAGTCGAGCTCTTCAACGTAATCGTTGAGATATTCGATGTCCTCTTCAGCTTCTGTAACTGCGATAGCAACGTCATCAAGAAGATCGATAACAGCGGCAAGGATCTTCTTTTCGGGAGTGTCAGCCTTGAAATCAAGACCTTCCATAAGTCCCTTAATATAAGCAGTCTTTTCGGTAAGTGTCATTTTCGTTACCTCTTTTCTGTGATTTTGTTATAAAAGCTTACGCTCTGGAGAGATATTCTCCGGTTCTGGTATCGATCTTGAGAACGTCACCGATGTTGATGAAGAGCGGAACCTTGATTTCAGCGCCTGTTTCAAGAGTTGCGGGCTTAAGAGCACCCTGAGCTGTGTTTCCTGCGAAACCGGGCTCTGTGTCGGTAACCTCGAGCTCAACGAACATAGGAGCTTCAACTGCAAATACGTTACCCTTGTAGGAAACTACCTTGCATACCATTTCTTCCTTTACGAACTTGAAGTTGTCATCGAGAGTATCTCCGTTGATCGGAATCTGCTCGTATGTTTCAAGATCCATGAAGTAATAAAGATCGCCGTCGCTGTAAAGATACTGCATATCCTTTCTTTCAACGTAAGCGTTTTCGAATTTGTCTGTAGGGCTGAAGGATGTTTCTATAACAGCACCTGTTACTACGTTACGAAGCTTTGTTCTTACGAAAGCAGCTCCCTTACCGGGCTTAACGTGCTGGAATTCGATTACCTGCATAACCTTTCCGTCCATTTCAAATGTAAGACCGTTTTTAAAATCTCCGGCTACTACCATTGTAAAGTACCTCCATAATTTAAGATAATATTAAAATACATTTTATTATACAGCATTATTTGCACAATTTCAAGTCTTTTTGACTAAAAAAGCAAATAAATTTATGTTTTTTTAGAGTTCTATAAGCTCTTTGGGGCAATTTGTAAGGTTTACGGGACCGTTTTCCGAAAGGTAGACCATATCCTCTATGCGGCAGCCGTATTTTCCTTCAATGTATATTCCGGGCTCGCATGTAATAACGTGACCGGTCTTAAGGATATCGTCGCCCGCAACCCTCGGAGATTCGTGGATGTCCATTCCGACACCGTGACCGAGCGAATGTCCGAAACATCCCTCGTAGCCCTCGCCGTAGATAATGTCGCGTGCTACCTTGTCAGCTTCTCCGCCGGTCATACCCGCGCGGAATGCGGCAAGCGACTCGGTCTGTGCGCGAAGGACTGTGTTATACACCTTCTTTATGTCGGCGTCAGCCTTGCCGATAACGACTGTTCTTGTCATATCGGAGCAGTATCCCTTGTAAAGTGCGCCGTAGTCCATAGTGAAAAATCCCTTTTCGAGCTTTACGTTTCTCGGTACGCCGTGAGGCATAGAGGATGCGCTTCCCGAAACGGCTATCGTGCTGAAGGAGGTTGCCTCCGCGCCGTTTTTGCGCATAAAGAATTCAAGCTCAAGCGCGACGTCTATCTCGGTGACGTCGGGAGAAATATATCCGAGAATGTGCTCAAACGCCTTTTCGGCGATTCGCTGTGCCTTGATGATATTTTCGACCTCGTCGGGGTCCTTGAATACTCTGAGCTTTTCGATAAGATTTCCAACGGGAATAAGCTCGAATGAGGGCATAAGCTTTTTAAGGAAGGTGAGTCTGTCGTAAGCAAGCGATACGCTTTCAAATCCTACGCTTTTAACGTGATTGTCCGCAAGGAAGTCGCAGATAAGCGAGGAGGTATTCTTTCCCGCAAACATAATGACCTCGTATTCCTTGTTTACTTCCTTTTTAGCCGCCTCAATGTAGCGGAAATCGGTAAAGCAAGCAGCCTTTTCACGGGTTACGATAACGTATCCGTCGGTGTAGTCAAAGCCGGTCAGATAACGCTGATTTTTTTCGTTAGTTACTATAATAGCATCGATGTTTTCGGGAAATGATGCTATGAGTTTTTCTCTTCTTGTCATAATTTTTTCCTTTCGGTATCCTGATTATTCTTTGATCTGACTCATATAATAATTTTTCATAATAAGCGCGTCGCGTGCCTGCGTGCCGTCAGACTCGCAGATTATTCTCGGAGAATATCCGTCCTTTGCAAGAGCGTTCATAAGAGGGTCAAAGTCAGGGCCATAGACCGTGTCCTCAAGCGTCAGATGCTTCTTTTCACCCTTGTCGGTGTATTCTATCTTAGAAAAATGGCAGTGCAGAGTATCTGCGTATTCGTATCCGAGCGTTTTGCCGATCGCGTCGAAAACTCTGCGGTAATCGTCCTCGGTCACGAAATAATTTCCGATGTTTCGTGCGTTGAGATGCCCGAAATCGACCACGGGACAAAGACGCGGGTCAAGTGAGCAGATGTCGAGCACCTCTTCAAGGGTGCCGAGCTGTCCGAGCTTGCCCATTGTTTCAAGACCGAATCTTATTTTCGTGTCGGGAAATGCCTCAAGCGCCTTGTAAACTGTGTCCTTTGAGAGATCTATACCCTCTTCGCGTGTCATTTTCGTGGCACCGCCCATATGGATAACTATAATATCAGCACCGAGAGCCTCGGAAGCGTCAAGGCTTTGTCCGATATAAGAAAGGCTTTTCAGCCTCTTTTCGGGGTCTGCACCCGAAAGAGATATGAAATATGGTGTGTGGAAGGACATCGCGATATTGTATTTTTTGGCTTCCGCGCCTATCTTTGCAAAGGTCTCAAGACTTCCCGTAACTCCGTTTCCCGCAGAGTATTCGTATGCGTCGAGACCCATCTCACTCACCCATTTCGGGGCTTGATAGG
This sequence comes from Clostridia bacterium, assembly GCA_017532425.1. Taxonomy (GTDB): domain Bacteria; phylum Bacillota; class Clostridia; order Oscillospirales; family CAG-272; genus SIG672. The sequence goes on from JAFXJH010000126.1 coordinate 33,453, forward strand.
TATGCTTCAGTCCTGCATCATAAAACGCTTTGCTGTTACCACTTGGACCAAACAGTGTGCTCATAATCTATATTTGCCTCCGGATGTTCTTTTAAATATTTTTTTACTGTGCCTCGCTCAAGCAGACGCTTCGATTTGAAGAACAAATTCGTCTTGTCCTTGATAGGCGGCACGAGGATCGTGTATATTCCCGCACGATTGCCTGCGACGATGTCGGTAAGTATCTGGTCGCCGAGAGCGGCTGTGTGCTCTTTCCCCTCGCCGAGAGTGTCGATAGCCTTAAGCATAGTGCCGATAAGCGGCTTGTGTGCATTGGGGAATGCGTGGTATCCGAGATCCTTGTTAAAAAGCTTGACTCTTTCTCCGTGGTTGTTCGATATAAAAGCAAGCTTTATTCCCGCTCTCTCAAGACCCTTGAACCAAGTCATAAGCTTTTCGGTGGGCACGGGGTCGTCGTAAGTGACAAGCGTGTTGTCGATATCGCTTACGATAGCCCTTATCCCTTTTTCGCTGAGAAATTCGGGCGTTATTTCGTATATACTCGAAAAAAAGCTTTTCGGTGTTAGAATTGACATAGCAAAATATATCCTCACATAATTATTTAGTTTATTTTATCATAAAATCAAAAATAAGGCAATAGAAAAAAGAGAATATTATCATATTTTTTGCAAATATATAAATTAAAAGAAAAATTAAAAAGGGTGAAAAGCGTGAAAGGTCAGCACTTCTGAGCTTAAAGCTCAGCGTTTCACGCTCAAATCAACCCTGAAAATGGTACCCACACCATTTTTGTCGCAGGGTGACTCGGGTTGATCCCAAAATATATTCGTGCCGCCGCAGAGCGGCGGATTGGAGATTATTATGTACGCAAAAGATACGGATAAACGCTTTTACCCACAGTATGCCGCACGCCGCGCTGAAAAATCGAAGCTTTTACCGAATATTATGAAAGCTTTTCTCGTGGGCGGAGCGATATGCACACTCGGACAGCTCTTTTTCGAGATATACCGCCGTCTCGGAGTAGACACGGACACATCAAGAACGCTTGCCTCGATAAGTATCGTGGTGATTACCGCGATACTTACGGGACTTGGCGTGTTTGACAATATCGCAAAGCACGCAGGCGCGGGCACTCTCGTACCGATAAGCGGATTTGCCAATTCTGTCGTCGCACCCGCCATCGATAATAAAGCAGAAGGCTGGATAATGGGACTCGGCGCGAAGATATTCATTATCGCAGGTCCAGTTATCTGCTACGGTACCTTCGCAAGCGTTGTGTGCGGGGTCGTTTACTGGATAATGACCTTGTTGTGATTAAAAAAAGGCTTGACAGGATCGTCAAGCCTTTTAAGTTATTCAAAGCATCATTACTTCCGTTAACGCATCATTTTTTTTAATTTTTTAGCAGCATCAAAGCTTTTCTTCAAAAAATCAAGTTTGCTCATCCGGCTTTGATAACGGTTATCATAACACAGCTCTAACGTTATGTTGCCCTTATAATTACAGTCATTCAGCTCGGAAGCTATTCTGATAAAATCTATACTGCCGTCGAAGGGAATTAAATGCTGATCGGACTTGTTGTCGTTGTCGTGTATGTGCGTGCATAGCAGACGGTCACCGATTTTGGAAAGGTAACGCTCACCGTTTGTATGACAAGCCTCGTGTCCGCAGTCGTAGCAAAATCCAACATTATCGCAGTCAAAAAAATCAAGAGTATTATACAGGTATTCGGCTGAATTTATATTTTCAAAGGCTATTTTTACACGACGCTCCCGCGCGTATTTTACAGCGGATCTTAGTCTGTTAAGTCCGGTTTCAAACGACGGCTCACTTGAAAGATCGGGCTGTATATGAACTACCAGGATCGGAATATCAAGCTTGGCGCAGTTGTCGATATTCAGCTTTAACAGATCGATATATTCGTCTCCTTCGGCAACGTTGCTCCATATCGAAGAGCATCCGGGAATGGTGGAATGAGACGTTTCCTGAATTAGTCCGAGGCTGTCGGCAGAGCGCTTGAACTGCGTTAATTTTTCCGGATCCTTTGCATAACATTCACCGGAGAAAAATCCCGTGAAACCGATATCCTTTATCATGGGAAAAAGCTCGTCGTAAGAGATTCCCCAAAAAACGTCAATGTAAATACCGTTCATAACCGTGCTCCTAAGTATATTTTTAAACTATATCATCCATTCTGCTCTAAAGCCTTATTTATAAGCGTAATAAGCCGCTCGCTGAGAATAGCCATAGACTCGATGTGGACCTTTTTGTCGGCAACAAACAGTGTCAGAGAATCCTGATTTCTGCGGAGTCCGCGGATGTCGGAAAATGCGTATGTGCGTGTCTTCCCGAACATAGTCGTGTATGTGAATTTTTCGTCGGAAATAACGTGGATAGTCTGATTTCTCCAGCAAAGCAGGGCAAAAGCACCGAGTGCGATGCCTAAAACGGCACAAATGACAGACCAAAGTGCATATTTTATAAAGCAGACGATAGCGCAGGCGATTCCTCCAGCCAAAAATACAAGTGCCATAGCAACAAGTCTGTCGGGAAGAAACATATCGGCACGCGGACCTTCTCCGCGACGCGTCATACCGAGAATCTTTTCGATGATCTTTACTAAAATTTTGAGCTTCATAATGCCACCTCCGTAAGTGTCTGTATTATATCATCACACGACACTTTTGTCAATATTTTGCCGAGTGTATTGACTAACGCAAAACAAAAATGTATAATAAATTACAAATAAGTACTCGTTGGAGGAATAATTATGAATTCAAGAGAACGCGTGCGCGCAGTGCTGAACCATCAGATCCCCGACCGTGTGCCAAACGGACTCGGCGAAAGAGGAAACTACATTTTTGCGGGTGTACATAACCTTCCCGCAACTCTGCCCGAGAGCCATCTCAAGGCGATGATAGATGCTTATCGCGATGCGCGCGAGTATTGATATTCTTATCTTAATAGAAAAAATCAAGGAGTGTTATTTTGACACTCCTTAATCTTTTTTATCCCTTGAATATTTTACGATACTCGCTCGGCGACATCTGATAAGCCTTGCGGAAGAGCTTGTTAAAATAGATCGGATCCTTTATGCCCGTAAGATCGCTTATTTCGGATATCGTTTTGCTTGTCTTTATCATAAGCTCGGTAGCAAGTGAAAGCCGATATCCGTTTAAATACGCCATAGGCGAAACTCCGGTCTGCTTTTTGAAAACAGAGAAGAAGTGCGATTCGGAAAGATTAACGCTTTGCGCGATATCTCCGACCGTGATCCTGCGGGCATAGTTTTCCTTTATATAGCTTAGCGCAGAGTCGATGCAGAACGGCACCTTGTCCTTTTTCTCGAGTGCGACGGCAGATATTATCCGTACTATCTCGTAGTAGCAGGCATATTCCTCGAAAATATTTTCAGCAGAAAAGAGCCTTTCGAATACCGTATCCATTTCACGAGAATAATTTTCGGGCAAAATTACGGGAAAATCGTAAATATCGTCCATAATATACAGAGAGCTGAGCTTTATCTTCATAAATACCCATCGACAGATCATTCTTCCGCTTTCTGCGTCGGCGTTATGAGTGATCGTCTGCTGAATACTTGACGGAGCGATAAAGAATCCTCTGCTTCCCGTACTGTATGTCTTACCGTCGCCGAGGCGGATATCATAGCTGCCCTCAACTGATTGTACTACCGAAAGATATGGTAAGGTCTTTATATGACGGATCTTGTCCATTACGAGCGAATTCAGACTGTCCTTGCTTGCGTATTCGATATCTATGCGCTTTATGTCCATTTAAGTCACCTCAATAGTATTATACTAAAAAATAGTAGAAATGTCTATAGTATTTAATAGTTTTATGTAATAAAATAAAAGCGAGGTGATGAGTTTATGGAATTTTTTGCCGTTAACGGAAAAAGACCTGTACGTCTTAGCGAGAAAACACGTGAATTTGCCTACGAATCTCTCGGTCATAAGTACGGACTAAACACAAAGGAAACACCTTGTGTGACGCTTGACGATTATCCGAATTTTGCAGAGCTTTCGCGTATTAAAAAATATGATGCAGTAATAAGAAAAATAGCAGAAGCCTCACCTGTGCGCATTTGTGACGGTGAAAAAATAAGCGGAGCGGCAACTCTCGGAAATGCGATAAACCATCTTGTTCCCGCTACATTTGACGGCAAAACCGTTTTCGGTTCTGTAAGTCATTTGACGATAGATTTTGAAACGGTTTTGAAAAAGGGCATAAACTCAATTAGTGCTCTTGCCGAAATTTCGCTTGAAAAGTACAATGGAAGCGACAGACAAGCCTTTGCCGAAAGCTGTATAAGCTGTATAGATTCTATGCGCATATGGCACGACCGCTATCTTAAAGCACTCGAGTGCCGAGAAGAATATAAAGCAAATTACGACAATCTGAAAAAAGTGCCGTTTGAGCCTGCACAAAGCTTTTACGAGGCTGTTCAAAGCTTGTGGTTTACATTTGCATTTGTCCGCCTTTGCGGAAATTGGCCGGGAATCGGAAGGATCGATTATCTCCTCGGAGAATATCTTGAAAAGGATCTTTCGGATGGCAAAATTACACTCGATGAGGCGAGAGAGATACTTGCGCATTTCTTCATAAAGGGTTGCGAGTGGGTGTGCGGCGGAGATTACGGAAGCGGCGACGCACAGCATTATCAGAATATCGTGCTTGCGGGCGTGGATGAAGAGGGAAAAGAGGTAACAAACAGCGTTACCTATCTCGTTCTCGATATTTTGGAGGAGCTCGGCATAAGCGATTTTCCGACGACCGTACGTCTGAATAAAAAGAGCGACAGAAAGCTTCTTGAGCGTGTCGCGCAGGTCATTCGCCTCGGCGGAGGTGTTATTGCCGTTTACAACGAGGATCTTATAATAAATTCGCTCGTTGCTTACGGCTATGGGCTTAAAGAAGCGAGAAAATTCGCAAATGACGGTTGCTGGGAGGTACAGATCCCCGGAAAGACTTTCTTTATCTATCAGCCGTTTGATTCTTTGCAGATACTTCAGAATAAAACTCTTGAAAATTATCAGTCGGGCGGATTTGATAGCTTCGAGGAGCTCTACTCGAAATTTATCGAGGATCTTAAGGTTAAGCTCTGCGAGCTCTGCGATGATAATATGAAACGCTTTGTAGATCCGGGCGCTCCGAAAAACGAGCTGAAATGGAAGCCCTTTACGCCGTGTACGGTCGTTTCTGTTTTCGAAGAGGGATGTATAGAAAAGGGACTTTCATATTTCGAGGGCGGACCGATATACAATATGATATCTCCGCATATCGGCGGTCTTCCCGACACGGTCAACAGCCTTTACGCTATCAAAAAGCTCGTTTTCGATGATAAAAAGGTAGCTTTTTCGGAATTTATGCAAATTCTGAAAAACAACTGGGAGGGCTGCGAGCCTCTTCGCAGGTATGCACTCGACAGATACAGCTATTTCGGTAACGATAACGATGAGGTCGACGGTATCGCCGTGCGGATAGTCAAAGACTTTGCCGATATTTGCGACAGTATCAGATATAATAGCGGATATCTTACGCCTGCGGGAATAAGCACCTTCGGCAGACAGCTCGAATGGGCACCCCATCGTATGGCTACTCCGAACGGTAAAAGAGCGCACGAAATACTGTCGGGCAATTTCTCACCTCTTCCGGGAAGCGACAAGGAGGGTGCGACGGCAATAATAAGATCGTACTGTAAGGCAGACCTCAGCCGCACTGTCTCGGGCGCGGCGCTCGATATAAAGCTTCTGCCCGCATCGGTAAACGGTGAAATGGGAATAAACACTCTTGTTTCGCTCATTGAAGGCTTTCTTGAGCTCGGCGGACACTTTATGCAGCTTGATATAGCAGACACGGCACTTCTTTTGGAGGCACAGAAGCATCCCGAGGATTATCAGACTCTTTCGGTGCGCATTTCAGGATGGAATGCACGCTTTGTGACACTTAATAAGGAGTGGCAGGATATGATAATAGCGCAGACGGGAAGTAATATGTAAATTTAGTAAAATAACCGCCCATATCGACCGATTTCGGCTGATATGGGCGGTTATTTGTTTGATTTTATATAAATTTATCTTATAAGCATCCAGACCGCCATCTTGCTTTCCTCGGTCCAGAGCTTTCCTGCGGATGCGTAGTCGGTTACCGTCATCGCTTTGCCGTCCTTCAGCGGTATCTGCATTTCAATTATGCTGTCGTAGGGCGCTACAGACGAGTCGGAGATTACCGCGTCAACGTATCCGTCGCTCTTTACGAGAATGTCGGCGGGAGCGTCCACGCTGTATCCGAGACGGTTTTCCTGTGCGAGCATTATCGGGCCTCTGCGAAGTGCGATATGATCCTTGGCGGTAGGATCCTCCTTGTCAAAGCTCGGCACGGTGTAATCCACACTCCAGACGACGTTGTTCATCAGAATATCGCTTCCGTATGCGGTGGGAAGTATGACTTTGGTGCGCATATCAAGCTCGATCTCGACCTTGTCGCTATCCTTCCATACTCTTTCTATTGATACGTAAGCGGTGCATACGTCGATCTTCTCGCTATTTACAAGGACTCTCGTGCTATGATTACTCCACTCGGGGTTTCGGATAAGCAGAGTGAATTTTTCAGCCTTATTAAGAGATATCTTTACTGTTACCTTGCCGTTTTTCGGATATCCTCCGCTCAGCGTGAATCTGATCTCCTGCCCGGACTCGGTAGCTGCGGATATTTCTCCGTCAATAAAAAGATTCAGCACAAAAGCGCCTTTTGTCGTGAGAAGCTGCATTTTAGGTACAAGACCGATGCCTGCAGAGCCTATGCACGCACAGCATCCGTAGTAATGCTTGTCGGGCATAAGCTTCAGACCGCCGATGCCGTTTCCGCGCGTGCCTGCGGTGAGCGGGCTGTAGCTGTCGAAGGGAAGAGCTTCGATATTCCAGTCGGGATGATCTTCCTTTATCATAGGCTCGATCACCTTTTCGGTGTTTACTGCGCCGAGATAAGCGTTGTAAAGAGATATTTCAAACGCATCGACGTATTTCGGGTCGCCCGTGATGAGATGTACCTGATACAAAAATTTCATCAGAGTTACGGTCACGCAGGTCTCCTGCATTATTTTTCCGTTTGTGGTATTCGCCTGCCGTGCAGAGGAGTGGTCGAAAAGCTCGTGCGTGCATCCGCAGCTTCCGATAACGGTAAAATCGCTTTCAAGTATTCTGTCGGCGAAATTTATTACGGCAATCTTGTTCTTCTCGTTTCCGACTATTCGGTAATATTCGAGAAGACCCTCGAAACAGGACATCATCTCATAAGCCTTGGTGACCGGATACTGATAGGGCATAAACTCATTCTGATATGCAAGCTCGAATATATTTGCCACGTCTATACCACCGCCGTCGACGATGTAATGGGCAAAATTCAGATATTTCGGTCTTCCGGTAAGGCTGTAAAGACGTACGACCGGCTCAAGCAGGGAGGATGAATTAAGACCCCTCCAGTTGCGTGTTGCGGACGTGATGGGCTTTTTGCCCTCGGCGCGGCTGCCGATATGCTCGATTATATAGTCAAGCTGACGGCACATAGATTCTTTTACCTTGTCGCAAAGCTCGCTGTCGGTGCATATTTCAAGAAAATACTGCATTCCGAGCAAAACGTATTTTCTGCACCAGATATCCCACGCGTCAAACTCGTTTTCTATAGGATAGCTGCTGATGCGTCCGCTGTCCTCGGCTGCACTTATCATATCGCGCACGGTCTCGCAAAGCGTTTCGTAAAGTCTTGGATTTTGCGTGTAAGAATAAACAAAGCAGGCGCCACGCATCATTTTGCCCCAATATTCTCCGCGCCATCCGAAGTCGGTGTCCGTGTTTTCCTTGAATTGGCGCACGAATCTTGACCAGAGGTCGGGTCGGATAAGCTGAAAATCCTCTATGAATTTGAAGGTGCGGTCGAAATACTCGGTGTATTTGTATTTGTTTTCATAATCTGCGATAAACTTGTCGGTTTCGATTCTCGAATAATTTGCCGAGCCCTTTGCATAAATTTCTTTCATATCATTTCCTCACTTTACTGTAAAGGTTTTATATCTATTACTACAATTTCGGGTCTGTTGTTGATTCGCGGAACAATATGCGGATTTCCGAGTCCTCTGCTTACGATAAGGCGGCTGTCATACATACCCGAGGTGTATTTCGGAAGTATACCCTGACCGGGCGCGTAAACTCCTCGGCCGAAGAATCGCCATTGACCGCCGTGCGCGTGTCCCGAAAGCGTAAGGTCTATTTTAGTGGGCTTTACGTACTCTTCGTAGTATTCGGGCTTGTGGCAGAGTAAAAGCTTAAAGCTCTCCTGCGAGTCAAATTCGTAAATCCAATCTACGTTCAGATCTTCTGCGCTCTCGCTGTCGCAGGAGGAAAGTCCTCCGATGCTGATCCCGCGGAAATCGGTATAGCTGTCGTCAAGCAAAGTGGCACCGCTTTTTATGACCTCGGCGCGGATATCGCCGCTGTATCTGCACTCGTGATTGCCGAGTGATACGAGGGTAGGATAGAGGGAGGCGCTGAGCCTTAAAAATTCAAGCCCGCTTTCGTATATCGAGCTGTCGTGTATAAAGTCGCCGCCGACAAGTATGGCATCGGGACCTGAATTTTTCATAGCCTCGAGTATAGGGGCGTTTTCACAGCCGTGCAGGTCGGATACGAATATAAATTTCAGCTTCTGTGGTATTTTTGCAGAGAGCGTGTAGATAGTTGTTATCGGTTTCACTTAAGTCAGATCCTTTTAAAAAAATATGGATAATGCTCTGTACTTTAGATTATAGCGTATTTGACAGGAAAAATAATGTATTAAAAGTAAATATTTCAAAAAAATCGAAATAAATAGATAGGGCGTTAAGGCGTTCAAAGTGATATTTGCATTTTTGCGCCCGTTTTTCTGTTGACAAACCCGGGCTCGAAGAATATAATTAGACTGTACTTGCGATATATTGTCGCGTACTCTAAAGGAAAGGCAGAAAATGTTATGAAATTTGAGGCACACAGAGGTGTAGGCACGGAATATCCCGAAAACACCTTTCACTCGGTCAGGGCGGCAATAGAGCAGGGTTATGACGTTATAGAGCTTGACGTTGGCGTAACGAAGGACGACGTTTTCGTTTTGCTTCACGACGATACTCTCAACCGCACAGTCAGAAAGGCGGACGGAAGCGCTATAGAGGAAAAAACAAATCTTTCGGAGGTTACTTACGAGGAGCTTCTTGAATACGATTTCGGCGTTTGGTTTGCACCTAAATTTGCTAAAACTCCGGTATGCCTTATGGTAGAGGCACTTTCCGCCGCAAGAGATGCAGGCGTAAAAATAAAGATAGATAATAAATACCGCAGATTCACAGATACACAGAAGGCAAAATTCTTCGAAATTCTTGCCGAGTGGCAGGACGTTGCAGAGCTTACCTGCTTTGATACCGATATGGTAAGGGAAGCGACAAATGCTTTCCAAAATATGAATATTCACTACGACGGTCTTGTGTCGGATGAAATACTCGGAGAGATAGTCAAGATCATTCCGGGCGAGCGTCTGACGGTATGGCTTCCTTACCGGAATAAGTATACGTCGTGGGTAAAGGTCGAATTTGTAAATGAGAAAAATATAAAGTACATAAAGGACAGAGGCGCAAAGGTCGGAGTCTGGATACTCAGCGAGTACAGTGAGCTTGAAAATGCAGAGCGTATGGGCGCGGATATTATCGAAACTCAGGGTCAGATAAAGCCGATAAGAAACAAGGGCGTCTTTGCCGATATGCACACACATTCACGAAATTCTCACGATGCAAAATTTCCGGTCATGGATATATGTAACGCAGAGATCGATGCAGGAGTTAAGATAATGGCTGTCACAGACCATTGCGACAGCTTTTTGTGCAGAGATTATGCAGGCTTTGATATGTACAGCAATATCGTTGCGTCGTATAACGAGGCTACTTTAGCTGATAAAGAAGTCGGAGATAAGTGCAAGGTGCTTACGGGAATCGAGCTCGGAGAAGGCTTCTGGAATCCCGCGTATACGAAAAAGGTGCTCGGTCTTGTTCCGTATGACGTTGTAATAGGCTCTGTTCACGCCGTTAAATGTCCACTCGTTGAGGGCAAAACGGGAACGAAGATAGCTTTCTCGCAGATCGCGTGGGAAAACGTTTCCGAAAAAGAGATAGCAGACTTCTTCGAGCGCTATTTCGACGATATTCTCACCTGCGTACAGACGCAGGATATAGATATTATGGCTCATCTCGGATGTACAAAGGGATATATCGTAAGAAAGAAAAATCTTAATTTCGATCTGCACCCTTATGAGGAGAAGATAAGAAAGATATTCGAGGTCATAATAAGAAAGGGAATCGCGATGGAGATAAGCACGTCTCCGTACGCCGATACCGGCCTTTTCTATCCCGATGAATGGATAATAAAAATGTACCGCGAGATGGGCGGATATCTTATCACTATGAGCAGCGACGCTCATTCTCCGAAAAAAGCGGGCGATCATTTCTCAGAAACAGCAGAAATGCTTAAGGAAATGGGATTCAAGAATATATTCTACTACGAAAAGAGAAGAAGCTATCAGTGTACGCTCTGACGGCAGGAAAAAGATAAAATGACAAGAATTTTACTGATAAGACACGGACAAAGCACGGCTAACGTGGAGAAAATATTTGCGGGGAATTTTAACAGCCCGCTCTCCGAGCTTGGTATGCTTCAATCAGAGCGGACGGCAGAATATATCGCCGAAAATTACAAGGTCGACAAGATATACAGCAGTGACCTTGAAAGAGCGCTTTCGGTCGGAAAAGCGATCGGCGATAAGCTGCATATAGACGTTACGGCACAAAAGAATCTGCGTGAGATAAGCGCGGGTCTTTGGGAAGGATGCAGCTTTGAGGAGCTGTATGAGAGATTTCCTTCATACCGCGACGTGTGGCTGAATGATATAGGAAATGCGACTTGCGACGGCGGAGAATCTGTCGCACAGCTTCAAAAGCGCTTCGTTTCGGCAGTCACCGATATCGCCGAGGCAAACTACGGCAAGACGGTCGTTATAACGACGCACGCGACATCTATAAGAGTGATGCAATGCTTCTGCGAGAAGAAAACGCTTGATGAAATGAAAAACGTACCGTGGGTATCAAACGCATCTGTCACAGAGCTTGAGTACACAGGCGGTGAATTTTCTATCGTCAGAGTAGGATATGACGCTCACCTCGGTGAGTGCGTAAGCAGACTGCCATCTAACGTATAAAGTACATAAAAAACCGCCGATTTTTATCGGCGATTCAAAGCACAAGCGAAAACGTTCACTTTGATTGAGGGAAGGG
>JAFXJH010000127.1 GCA_017532425.1 Clostridia bacterium
ATAGCATTCAGCGAGGAACGCCGGGAACTGTCTGTTCGCAGATAGTTTCCGGTTTTTCTTTACAGGTAGTTGACGAAAAGGCATTTTTGAGGTATAATATATAGAAAACCAAATGGAGATCAAGGCGTAACCGATTGGCAATGGATTGTTTTTGTGCGTCTTGCATAAAAAACAATTTCTTATATACCATCAGCTTCGGGGACGCAATGCTGATACGATAAAAGATTTATCGCATCAGCAGGTAAAAGGTAAGAGTGAAAAGTGAAGAGGTAATGAAGATTTTCGCCCGTGGCGAAAATCCACCGAACTTATTCACTATTCACTTTTACTTCTTACTTCGCGTACCCATCGGGGACGCGATGTTCATTCAATAAAAGATTTATTGAATGAACAGAGAAAAGATAAGAGAGAAAAGATAAGAGAAAATGAAGCTTTTTGCAGAAGCAAAAAGCCACCATTTCTTTTCACTTTTCACTTTTCTCTTTTCACTCATCAATATTTTTGCATCTTATATGCGGTAAATCACAACAATTTTGAAGCAAACAAGAGAGATTCAAATGAACGAAAAAATAAAGGTCTACGCCGTCGTTGGCGCTACCGCCTCGGGCAAGAGCTCGCTCGCGCTTGAGTTGGCACAAAGATACGGCGGAGAGATAATATCCTGCGATTCTATGCAGGTGTACAAAAAAATGAATATCGGAACGGCAAAGCCTACAAAGGACGAGCTCTCTCTTATTCGGCATCATATGATAGATATCGCCGAGCCCGACGAGAACTTTTCCTGCGCGGAGTACGTTTCTCTTGCCGATGCGGCGATACGGGACTGTGCCGCGCGCGGCAAGCTGCCGATAATTTGCGGCGGAACGGGGCTTTATCTTGACGCTCTGCTTCGCGAGGCTGATTTCGCCGATGATATAAACGACGACTCGGTACGCGCGGCGCTTATGGAGCTGGCAAAAGATAAGGGCGCAGATGCGCTTCACGCCGAGCTCGCGAGGATCGATCCCGAGAGTGCTGCGGCAATACATCCGAACAACGTAAAGAGAGTTGCACGCGCTATTGAAATATATCGCGTAGGCGGCATTACAAAGAGCGAGCTTGACCGCCGCTCACGCGAGCAGGGAACTCGCTTTGATCTGTCGGCAGTCGAGCTGTTCTATTCTGATAGGGATATTCTTTACCGCCGAATAGAAAAGCGAGTCGACGAGATGATAGATATGGGACTCGTTGAGGAGACGCGAGAGCTGATGGCGCAGGGCGTGTTCGATAAGAATACCACCGCGGCTCAGGCGATCGGATATAAGGAGCTTTTTGGCTATCTTGAGGGCAGAGAGAGCTTGAGAGAGGCGACCGATACGCTCAAGACCGCCACCCGTCGCTATGCGAAGCGCCAGATGACCTGGTTTGGTGCCAAGGATTATATCACACGCACCGACGTGGCGGGAAAAACATTTGAAAATATTGTAAATATTGTGTCGGAGCACTTTTTTTCTTAAATAAAATATGTTATAATATTATATAATATATATTTTAGGGGTAACGGTATGGCAAAAAAGACGAAGAATGGAGATATAAAGCTGCGGATAGCGGTCCTTATCATCGCTGTTTCTGTCCTTTCCTATACCGTTTATCACGTTTCAAGCTTTTTTGGCGAGGATATCTCGACTATCATTACGGGCGTCAGCACCGAAACCAAGACTCTCAGCCTTGAAAGCTATATCTTCAGAGATGAGGAGATACTTTATTCCGATCGCGGCGGCGTTGCCGACTATCTTGTGTCGGACGGCACCAAGGTCTCCAAGGGGGACATTCTTGCCGAGGTATATTCTAACGGGACGGCAAAGAACAAGCAGGCTATACGTCTGCTCGATTCGCAGATAGATATTCTTGATCAGAGTGTTAATTCCTCGCTTACGCTTGCGGATATTGAGGACGTGCGCTCGGATACCGCAGATGCCTATTATTCAATAGTGAAAATGCTGTCGACAAAGGAC
>JAFXJH010000128.1 GCA_017532425.1 Clostridia bacterium
ACGTTGTTCATCATCTGCACCCACCGCATTTGGTCGGTCGCCTTTTGGTGTTCATCGATACCTTGAGCCTTAGCAAACTCTACTGTCAGAGAGGTCAGCATTTCGTGTGCCTGTTCGTCGATCTCGGATAGGTAGGCGTTGAGCCGTCCTTCACCGAGCAGGGCGGAGTACCTTCCGCGACGGTGTTGTTTGAGATAGTCGAGGTGCATCTTTCCGTATTTACTGATGGGCTTCTGTTCGGGAAGCTCCACGTCGGGAACGAGGTTTCCGTTTTCCTCGCGGTATGTACCTCCGATCTGTTCGTAAATGGTTTTGGTGTCCTTCATTTTTTGTTCCTCCGTACGTTTTATTTCATCAAAGCCTTATACCGTAAGGGAAAACGCGTACTTGACGGTTATCTTGTGTCCTTGCGATATTCGGTTATGACGTTCAAATCTCATAGTTCGTACGGGGTTCATATTGTTAACCATCTGACCGCCGATGGAGCCTGCCTGACGGCTTGTGAGGTCGCCGTTATAACCCTGCTTAAGAGTTACGCCAACTTCTCCTGCTGCTTCCATCTTAAATTTATTAAGGCCTTCCTTTGCGTCGGGAACGAGGCTTTTATTGCTTCCTGCCATTTTGAATTCTCCTTATTTTTTAAATCTTAATTTCTTTTTATCGAGCGGTTTTCTCCCGCTCTGATATTATTATGGTCCTATATGATTTTTTTATGTATGGAAAATTTTGAGAAGAAAAATTACCCGTTCGAGAAGCTATAAAATCAATCTTATATTACTTCACAAGAAGCGTTTTAACGTTTTTAGCCGATTTCGCATATGCGATCGCTTCGTTTATCTCGCTCACCATAAAGCTTGTGCCAAGCCCTCTGATCTTTTCGTAAAGCTCGGTATGCTCTGTCAAAAAGTCGAGGTAAGCACGTACGTCGCACATAGAATACTGCGAAGAGCCGATTATATGAAGTGCCTTGAAGGTGATAAGCTGAGGCTGGATCGTAACACCGCCCGACGCGCTGTACTGACCGGGAACAAGATATACTCCTCTGTTTCTGAGAATATCCATTCCCTGCGCAACTGCGGCAGGTGCGCCCGAGCATTCGATACACAGATCTACTCCGAGTCCGCCGTTTTCAGCCCGGAGCGTTTCGGTTATCGCGTCCGTTCCCTCTCTTGTGAGGTTAAACACCTTATCCGCTCCAAGTGTGAGAGCTATATTTTCTCTTGTAGTATCATTTCCCGCAGTTATTGCATATACCTTTTTGACTCCGAGCGATTTCAGATACATAAGTGCAAACGTACCCACGGGTCCGAGTCCCTGAACAACGGCGACGTTAATATTTGCAAGATCAACGCCTGCCTTTTTTGCAAGCTCAAAGGAATGTATTGCAGTAGGGCCGGGGCATGCGAAGGTTGCAGCTACCGTAGGGTCTACGCCTTCGGGTATCTTAACGAGATTTGAAAGAGGCGTATAGTTTACCTCAGCGTATCCGCCGTACAGATACGGAGCAAGGTCAATGCTTCCGCCGTTTGTCACCTGCATATTCACGCAGTTTGCATCGTCTCCGCTTTTGCAAAGAATACATTCTCCGCAGGGGACGGCAATATCTGCTATCACGTTGTCGCCAACGTGAAGCTGATATTTTTCGCCCTCTTTTTCGTCGAGATCGGTGATCTTACCGACAAATTCGTGTCCTATAACCGTCGGAGGATCTATCGCAAGCTTTCCGTTATGGAAATGCAGGTCTGTACCGCATATACCGCTTGCTATCAACTCCATTTGTCCGTATCCCTTAGGTGTTTCTGTTATTTCGAATTCGCGCACCTCAAAATCCTTATGTGTGCCCATAAATACTGCCGCTTTTGCTTTCATAATAAATTCTCCTATTCTTACTGTTTACTTTATTTATCCCTCTGTTTTTACCGAAAAATATTTTTTGAAGATATTTTCGATCTCCGTCAGCTCGTTTTTCGACAGCGGAGATATTGCTTTATATGCGTACTTAAGTCCCATTGCCTCGTATTTTGCACTTCCGAGACGGTGAAACGGCAAGAGATCAACCTCTTTTATTCCTATCGCGCAAAGATGTTTACATATATCCTCTATTGACTGTCTATCGGTGTTAAAATCGGGTATAAGCGGGATCCGTATACGAATATTTTTACCGTCTCTTATAAGCGAAGAAATATTTTCGCTTACAAGCGTCAGGTCGCCTCCTATATCCCGATATTTCTCGGCATCTGCCGTTTTGAAGTCGAAAAGATAGCCGTCCACAAATGGATCAAGAGCCTCGAAAGCCGAGTAACTAACGCATCCTGCCGTATCGACGAGCACAGACACATTATTTTCCTTTAACAGTCTTGCCAAAGAAGCAAGCTCGGATACCTGAAGCATAGCCTCACCTCCCGAAAAGGTAACGCCCCCCTTGCTTTCATCGTAAAAATCCTTATCCTCCAGAAGTTCGGGAAGAACATCATCGGCAGAAACGAGCCTTCCGAGCGTTTCGCTTTTCCCCGTCGAGCTATAATGAAGTGTGACCGGTTCTTTACCGAGGTTTTCGGGATTATGGCACCACGGACAGCGAAGATTACAGCCTTTAAGAAAGACCGTCGTCCTGATTCCCTCGCCGTCACCTACTGAAAAGTGCTGAATATTTGATATATTTAACATAATTTTATTCCTGCTGAGTGCGGTTTAAAATATCAAGCTGCACGTCCTTATTCAGCGTTACGTAAAATGCAGAGAAGCCCGAAACGCGCACTACAAGATTCATATATTTTTCGGGATGATCCATAGCGTCTATCAGAGTTTCACGCGACGTCGCATTTATCTGAATTTCCTGACCTCCGTTTTTAAAATAGGTCTTTATCAGAGCCATAAGCTTTTTGCGCTTTTCCGGAGTAAACATTGACGGTGAGAATTTTTGATTGACCACACTTCCGCACGCAACCTTGGTATAGTCAGGCTTTGAAAGGCTGTTTATCGTAGCTGTCGCACCTCTTGTATCCTTACCGTACGTGGGAGAAGCGGCATCCGAAAGAGGCTCGCCTCTTAGTCTGCCGTCCGGAGTTGCGTTTATTATCTTACCCGCGTGAATATTGCTGACGTTTGCCGCCGCCGCGATATATATTCTTCCACCGTCGCGCGTTTTATATTTTGCAAACAAGCCTGCAAGGTAGTCTATAAACCAAACTGCGTATTTATCGACAAACGGATCGTTATTTCCGTATTTCGGAGCATCTGTCAGCTTTTGGCGAAGCTGTCCGTATCCCTCAAAGTTTGAATTCAGAGCATCTCTGATATCAGCAAGCGTAGCATCACGGTCTATGAAAACCACCTTTTCAATAGCCGCAAGAGAGTCACACACCGTGCCTATACCCATAACTGCCGCTCCGTGCACCGACGGATATATGCTTCCGCCGCAGTTGATATCCATTCCTCTTCCTATACAGTCATAGCAGAAGCAGGAAAGAAAGGGCTCTGCGAAAAATTTCTGATTTATCGAATCGTTTACACAATTGAATTTGAAGAAATATTCGTCCGCGCCAAATGCAAGCTGTTTTTCGAATATTTCCATAAATTTATCCATCGACGTTATATCTTCAAGCTTGCAGATATTAAGACCCACAGATTTATTTGTTTGGCTTACGCCCTCATTAAAGATATAATCGAAGAAGCGCGGAGTGTCAAATCTCCCGTCCGACCAGGGCGGTTGCTTTCCCGTGATAAAATTTTCGATACAGCCGACCATAGAATAGTTATAGACGTCTTCGTCTGCATATCCGTATTTTTTCAGTGCGGCAATATTTACGTCGTCATTCATAATTGCGGGATATCCGAGTCCCGTGCCAATGGTTTCAAGACACTTGTCAAGAAAATCGTCCGGGGTATTCTTAGTATATCTGAATGACAGATTAGGTCCGGGCACGTTACAGTTACCGACCGCGTGCAGGATACAGCGGCTCAAATTATTCACTTCACATTCGCCCTTTGAGTTTTGACCGCCTATACAAATATTTACGACGTCATTCTGAAGGCGAATAAAAATATTTTCGAGAAGCTCGGTCACCTCTTCGTCTGTCGTCACGCCCTTTTCTATATCGGCTTTATAAAAGGGATAGAGATACTGATCCATACGTCCGAGCGCCATCGCATAGCGCCCCTCCATCAGAAACGCCGTATGGCAGAACCAAACAAGCTGAAGTGCCTGCGCAAAGCTTTTCGGTGCATCGCTGACTATAGCGCGGCAATTATCTGCGATAAAACTCAGACGTTTACTGTCAAAGTCGGGCGACGACATAAGTTCCTCGGCGCTGTGCATATAATTTTTTATCATTTCAGAAAATCCGCAAAGGCATTTTCTCATTGCCTGCAGAGTTACTCTTTTATCTGCATCGTTCTTATGAGCCCCAAGCGAAGCGTTTATCTCTTCTATAAGTCCCTGCAGACCAACGCTCAGAATATGCTCGTAGTTTGGTGTATAGTGATCCTTATTGATAAGAAAATGTCTTTGGGATACCCTGCCCGAGATTTCCCTTGCGTATGCGAGGAGCGTTTCGTTTTCCTCACAAAACAAAGATTTAATATTCCCCGCTATCAGCTCGCTTCTGAGTATTACAGGCTTTGACCTTGCAAAAAGAGAGTATATTCCGTTTGCACGTAGTGTGGGAAAATCTGCGGAAAGATCCTCTATATAGCCCAAATAACTGAAATAATACGGAGCAAAAACTCCTTTTTTCCAATCAAGCTCATTATTTAAAGACTCGAACAGCTTCATATAAATACCTCCCTTTTACGGCACAATATCTATTTATATATTACTACTGTGAAAAACGTATGTCACTAAACATAATTAATAATCTTGACAAAATTAATATATAATGATAAACTAAAGGTGTAGTAATGATCATCAAAAAATGCAAGGAGGACGCGCTATGCAATCCTACGAGATCGAAACTCTCCCACGCGTAAAATTTGCCCACGTATATCACGCAAGCAGATATTTCAATTCACTTCAGCAAAAAGAGGATTCAATGGAGGTGACCTTTATTTCAGAAGGCTCGATAACTATCGTTTACAAGGGTAAAGAGTACATTGCAAGCAAGGGAGATATCGTTTGCTTACCGTACGACACCGAGCAAATAAGTATAAAGGCGTATGACTACCACGAGCATCACACCGTTCTTGCACAGCTGAAATGGTCACTTTGCGCTCACACTAACGGCTTATATCTTCCTATCGTAACTCCTTCGCATCTGGGCACCAAGAGCGCGGAAAGCATCATCGATCAGATGATACACGACAATCTGCTCTTCAAAAATTCACCCACAATAGGTGCGTCAAAATTCCTCGATCTGCTTTGTGAGATAGATCAGTGCAACCGAAAGCAGCAAAACAAACATCTGCCGAGCGAGGTATTATACGCACAGCGTGCAAAGAAATACGTTCAAGAAAATCTTCACTCTCCTATAACTCAAAAAAACGTTGCGCAGTATCTTTCTATATCGCCCGAATATTTATGCTCTGTTTTCAAGAAGGTAGAGGGTATCTCCTTTCAGAAATACGTAAATTACGAAAAGCTTGAAGCTATCCGTCACCTTATCGAGCAGGAGCCTATCCATCTTTACGAAGCCTCCTCTCTTTTCGGATACAGCGACCCGAACTACGTCAGCCGACTGTTTAAAAAATATTACGGATACAACATTACCGAGCGCTCAAATGAGCATACCGTCTGAAAAACCAAAGAGCCGATATGGATTTATTGTTTCCATATCGGCTTTTTCGTATATTTTTCACTATAAATTCAAGTTTTGACGCAAGGTGGACGCACCTTTTTCAATAGATGCCGTACCTGTACGACAGATCTCAAGAATCGTAAAATCTCGCATCAGAGTTATGAAATCATCCATTTTCGTGCTGTTTCCGATAAGACGGAGAACGATGGAGTCCTTGGTGTAATCGATCGTTTCCGCCTTAAATGCTTCCGCCGCCGCGTGAATCTCACCGCGGGATAACGGATCGTTTTTGAGCTTGATCAGCATTAGCTCACAGCTTAGCGAATTACTTGTGGTGAGTTCTTTAATTGAACATACATCGGGCAATTTATAGAGCTGATTGATGAGCTGCTGCTTTCCGTTTTCATCACCGTCAAAGCTGAAGGTGATACGGGAATATTCGCCCGATTCGGTTTCGCTGGCAGTTATTGAACTGATATTGAATCGACGTCGGCGGAACATACTGGTAAGACGATTAAGTACACCGAACTGATTTCGCACAAGTACCGCGAGCGTATATCGGTTCATAATTTCACCTCCGGTCTTGTAATAATATCAGCCATACTTCCGCCCGGAGGGAGCATAGGAAGAACAAATTTATCCTTATTGATCTTGCAGTCAATAACATATGGACAGTTCCATTTAAACGCCTTTTGAAACACTTTATCAAGCTCTTGATGATTCAACGAAATTTGTCCGAAGGTAAAAAAGAGAGTCCCTGCAACCACCGTTTGCGAGTAAGGTCCGATTAACGTGATAGTTTTCTTTGTTTCTACTTTTTTACTCATATCTATATCTCCTCTATACCAATTTAAATCCTTCATCACGGAGTGTTTTCGTGATAAGGTTAACGTGCTCAAAATCTCTCGTTTCCATTTCGATACGGAGGAAGCAGCCGTTTACGCTCTCGGTATCACCCTTTTCGTAATGAACACCGGTTACGTTACCGCCGCAGTCTGCGATGATACGCGAGATCTCTTTGAGCTGTCCGGGCTTATCGATCAGCTCGATGAGCAGGCTTGAGGAACGGCCCGATTTGAGAAGTCCTCGGTCTATCACACGTGAAAGGCTGGTAACGTCGATGTTACCTCCTGATACCACAGCAACAACTCGTTTGCCCTTCAAATCAAATTTATTAAACATCACAGCCGCAACAGCAGTTGCACCCGCGCCCTCTGCGATCATTTTCTGCTTTTCGATCAGCGCGAGTATTGCGGAAGCGACTTCATCGTCGGTGACAAGTGCGATTTCATCCACGTACTCGCTGACATAGCGGAAGGTGTTTTCGCCCGGCTTCTTTACGGCAATACCGTCTGCTATAGTGGAAACCGATGGCAGGCACTCGATTTCTCGGTCATTCACCGAGTTATACATACTCGGTGCGCCTGCCGCCTGCACGCCGTAGACTTTTACAGAAGGACGTATCTGTTTTACCGTATATGCGATTCCCGAAATCAATCCGCCGCCACCGATGGGGACTACAATGGCATCGATATTATCAAGATCATTCAGAATTTCAAGTGCTATCGTACCTTGACCTGCAATTACGTTTTCATCGTCAAAGGGATGAACGAAGGTGTATCCTTCGCTGTCACGAAGCTCAAGCGCTTTCGCATAAGCGTCATCGTAGCAGCCCTCTACAAGGCAGACCTCCGCACCGTAGCCTTTTGTTGCTTCTACCTTTGAAATTGGCGCGCTGTCGGGTAGACAAATGAGGGATTTTATTCCGTTCTTGGTCGCCGCAAGAGCAACTCCCTGTGCGTGATTCCCTGCAGAGCAAGCGATAACGCCCTTTTTCTTTTCCTCATCGGTCAGCATCGCAATTTTATATGCCGATCCTCTGACCTTAAACGAGCCTGTGATCTGCAGGTTTTCGGGCTTCAGGTAGAGCTCACAATCAGGAGCAATACCGTAGGCTCTTACTACGTTCGTTTCGCGAATGATGTTTTTGAGCACTGTCTGTGCATTAAATACTTTGTCCAGAGATAACATTTTACTCTCCGCCTTTCAATAAATTTTGCTGCTTGATTATTGGTGGCTTTGGGACAAAAAACAGCACCCGCCTCAAAGCCTTAGTTTGCTTTGAGACGGGTGTTACTTACAAACATAGCACTCGCGGTACCACTCAAATTGCGGATATAAATGATCCGCCACCTCTTCGAAGTCAGACAACTTCTATGCACTGACGCAGCATACACGGGAAGCGCCTACCGGGTGCAGGACAAAAACGTCCGACCTTTGGGACTTCCGGCTCAGAAGGGATAAGAAATCTGCTGTCATTTATCGGGATCGCACCGTCCCCGACTCTCTGTGAAAATCGCTTGCAGCTTCCGTCTTCGTCATAGCCTTTATAACTATTAAATTTGTTTTAGATTTTAGCACATTAAAGTGATAATGTCAAGAGCTTTTTTGAAATTTTTAAAAAATATTATACTTCAAAATGCCCGTATATTATCTTCTTACCTCGCTTATGACCGTTGCGGAGGAATTATAGTATTTAAGAGCGCCGAGTGCCTGCGCGGTCATTTCGAAGAATACGACAGTCTTCTTTCCGTTTTCGTCTGTATGGCATCCGAAATAGATATCGTCTGCGCCTGCCGAAGAATATGCCTCGACTCTCTCTGCATCCGATGCGAAATCATCTGCCTGCTTCTTATATTCGTCATTATACGGTGCGATAATTGAAAAGTCCTTTATCTTTCCTTCAAACATAAGCTCTTCGTATCTGTCGCCGTAAACGGTTTTAACTGTAAGTAAGGCGTGGTCTACCGTGTATTTATACTCGATCGAAACGTAAGGCCATGTGAAATATACAGCCATCCACAAAAAGAGCGGTGTGAGCGCGATAAACCAAAGAAGGAATTTAACAGCCGCACATATTGCTACGAAAACAGCCGCTCCGAGAATATACGCCGCAAGCATCATTGATCTCTTCGATTTATATTGTCCCTCTTTTTTCTTATCTACCGAAAATTCTGCATAGTTTTTCGATCCGAAGGCATCGTCTGCACGTGCCGTTATCGACGGAAGATCGCTTCTGCCTCTCTCGGGCTTCGGACCCTTATTGATTTTTGTGATCTTTCTCTTGTTCATACGGTTTTCCTTTCTCGATATCAAAATAAATATTTTTCAACTGACCGTAGCTTATACTGTTTTTTTGACCTAACGCTATAACTATACCACACATTTTCTTTTTTTTCAATATTATATTTAATTTATCTTGAATTTTTTGAATTATTTTTGTTTCTATGCACACTTGACTTTTAAGCAAATAAGTGATAGACTCTTCTATGTATTCAGTAACATTTCGAAAGCAGGTGGAAAAAATTTCGCACACAAAATCCTTACCACGTACCCGCACAAAAAAACAGATCGATCCGCTTAACGGAAATCTCTTCAAAAGTATTTTCGCTTTTGCCATTCCCGTTATGCTTACAGGACTTCTTCAGCTTACCTTCAACGCCGCAGATATAATCATAGTCGGTCAGGCAGCGGGAAGCGACGCTGTCGGCCAGGTCGGCGCAACCGGATCTATTATAAACCTTATTGTCAATATGTTCATCGGATTTTCTGTCGGCGTAAGCGTAAGCGTTTCGCGTGAATACGGTGCAGGCAATCACCAAAACGTAAGCAAGCTTGTACACACGGCTGTTGCAACTGCTGTTGTCGGAGGTATAATTTGTGCGTTTGTAGGCTTCTTCGGAGCACGTTATTTTCTCGAGCTTATGCAGACAGACCTTATGCACATCGACGGCTCTACGCTGTATATGAAGATATATTTCCTCGCAATGCCCGCATCAATGGTATATAATTTCTGTGCCGCTATACCCAGAGCGATCGGAAACTCTAAGACTCCGCTCATCATACTGACGAGCGCAGGTGTTGTAAACGTAATATTCAACATCTTTTTCGTAACCGTTTGCGGTATGGCTGTTGACGGTGTTGCACTTGCTACCGTAATATCTCAGTATATCGCTATGGTATGGGTCCTTATCTATCTTGCCAAGGAAAGCGGATCTCACAAGCTCAGCTTCAAGGAGATCAGATTTGACAAGCAGAGCTTGAAATCGATAATTCTTATCGGTTTTCCTGCAGGAATTTACGGCTCACTCTTCTCTCTTTCAAACGTTATAATTCAGTCGTCGATAAACTCCTTCGGAAACATAGTTGTAAACGGAAATGCCGCCGCAGGCAGTATTGAAGGCTTTATTTACACCGCGTCAAACGCCTTCCACCAGGCTGCAATAACCTTTATCGGTCAGAACAGAGGCGCGGGAAAATATGACAGAATACTCAAATCTCTCGGAGTTTGCGCTTTTTATTCTTTTATATTCGAGGTCGTTCTTGCCGCGATCACTTACTTTTTCAGCGTTCCGCTTCTCGGAATCTACATCAAGGACTCAAGTGCCGCAATAACCACGGGCGTGATAAGAATAACCATGATCGGAATCCCGCATTTCATTTGCGGTCTTATGGACGTTGTAAACGGAGCGCTCCGCGGTCTCGGTGCTTCTACCTCTCCTACTATCATCTCTCTTATCTGCGCGTGCGGATTCAGAATCGTCTGGATATACACGATGTTTGCCAGATACAGAACGATATCTATGCTCTATCTTGTCTATCCCATATCGTGGACTGTTTCTACCTTCTTCCTGACAGTTCTATTCTTTTCACTCTACTATGCCAAGCTCAAAAAATTCAAAAGGCTTTCTGCTGAAAATGCAGTAAACACTCTGTGATCATCGGAGGTACATTAAATTGAAAATATACACGTCTGCCGAACAGCTTATCGGGAAAACACCTCTTCTCGAGCTCAAAGGAATTGCAAAAAAATATGATCTGAAGGCAAGGATCATTGCCAAGCTTGAATACTTAAACCCCGCCGGAAGCGCGAAGGACCGCGTAGCAAAGGCTATGCTCGACGATGCGGAAGACCGCGGTCTTATCTCGGAAGGAGCGGTTATCATCGAGCCGACGTCGGGAAACACGGGAATCGGTCTTGCATCGGTCGCCGCGACCCGCGGATACCGCACTATCATAGTTATGCCCGACTCGATGTCTGAGGAACGCAGAACGATACTCAAGGCATACGGTGCAGAGCTTGTCCTCACCGATGCATCGCTTGGGATGAAGGGTTGCATAGAAAAAGCCGAAGAGATCGCAAAGGAAACGCCAAACAGCTTTATTCCCGGACAGTTTGACAATCCCGCAAACGCCAAGGCACACGAAGAAACTACGGGTCTCGAAATTTGGGATGACACCGACGGAAAGGTTGACATCTTCGTTGCGGGAGTCGGCACTGGCGGTACTATTACGGGAGTCGGACGCTATCTTAAATCGAAAAAGCCTGACGTTCAGATCGTCGCTGTTGAGCCGAAATCGTCACCTCTTCTTTCAGAAGGTATTGCTTCCTCTCACGGAATACAAGGCATCGGAGCGAACTTTATCCCTTCGGTGCTCGACACAAAGGTTTACGATGAGATAATAACCGTTTCCGACGATGACGCTTACGCGCTCGGACGCGAGATCGGAAAGATCGAAGGAATACTCGTCGGAATATCATCGGGAGCGGCGCTCAGCGCGGCAATAGAGCTTGCGAAACGCCCCGAAAACGAAGGCAAAAACATAGTCGTTCTTCTGCCCGACACGGGTGACAGATATCTTTCGACAAAGATGTTTAAGTGAAAAAATAATAGTGGAGATAATCAAAAAGATTGTCTCCACTATTGCATTTTATATTATTTTATGATATAATGTGTTCCATTTTATTTTTTGGAGGTAGTTTTATGAATACTATTTGGTCAACTCTCATTCAAAAAGCCGAGGCTCTCTACTACACGCGTATGCTTAGGTTTTCTGATATATTTAAAGAAAAATATATAAGTGCCTTTGCTGTAGGTGAGAGAAAATCAATACTTGAAATCGGATGCGGCCCCGGAGCACTCTCTCAGGCTTTATCGCGTTGGTATCCAAGCGCAGACATCACAGGGACAGATATTGACGACTATTTTATAGACTATGCTTCTAAAAATGCACCACACATAAAATTTATGACTGCGGACGCGACGAAGCTTCCGTTTGAAGAAGGAAATTTTGATGTGACAATTTCAAACACGGTCTCCGAACACATTGAGCCTTCTATGTTCTTTGGTGAACAGTACAGAGTTCTGAAGAAAAACGGTATTTGTCTTGTACTTTCGGCAAGACGCGGAATAAATATCATTTCGCCCTGCATAGCGGAGCAAACCAAGTTTGAATGTGAAATTTATACCGCAACCGAAAAATATTACAAAGAAACTGACAGAAAATACAATATCTGCGCATATCCTATGAGTGAAAGCGAGCTTCCTGCGGTTATGGAAAAATACGGATTCAAAAATGTCTCAACCGAATATCTTACCATAAACCTAACACCCGATAATCCAACGTACGATAAAGAAACCGCTTACGCCATAATAAACGCACACCGACAGAGTGAGTTAGATTCTGTAGATTGTCTTTCAGAAATTGCCCCTCAAATCGTTTCCGAGAGTGACATCAAGGAGCTTAAACGTATAAAAAATTCAAAATATGATAAACGTCTTGAGCTCTACGATGCAGGAATAAAACAGTGGGATACAAGCGTATCCATAACAATGATAGTACGTGGAGAAAAATATTAAATCGATCAAACCAAGCATGCTCTACCTCACGGCAGAGTTTGCTTGGTTTTCATTTTTATTTCCGAATATTTTTTTCTCGTTGCTTCGCCTCCGCGGACGTGCCTCTCCGATTTATTTACGTCAAGCAGCTCCTTTACCTCAAGATAAAGGCGGTAATTATACTTTTTCAGCGTTCCCGTTACGTCCTTATGTACTGTTGACTTGCTTATACCGAACATCGATGCCGCTTTTCGCACCGTAGCGTTGTTTTCAAGCATATAAAGTGCGATCTGCTCGCATCTTTCCTCTGCCCTGCCAAAATTTATCTTTCGCATTGTCACCCTCCGAGATTTTTTGTCGGATACCGATGTTACAGTATATGTGCATCCGAAATTTTTATTCTGATTTTCACAAATTTATTTTTGTGTTGCAGGTAACTCAGAAAGCATTCCGTGTATTATCAAAAAAGCAGATAGAACGGTCTATATCTGAAAATAAACCTTATTTTATAGATAAAATACTATTGAAAGTACGAAATATATATGATATACTAAAAACGGTCGAGTGATCGCTCGCAAGACAAAAAAGCAAGCCGTGCTTTTTTCTGCACGGCACCTTATAAAACGAAAGGAACGGAACAATATGCTTTACAAAAAGAATCAAGAAAAAGTTCTCTCCGATGAGCTTTTTAAAAATCCGACATCAGAATACCGCGGAACGCCATTCTGGTCATGGAACTGCAAGATGACACCCGAAATCCTTAAAAAGCAGATTGAATATCTCAAGGAAATGGGATTCGGCGGATTTCATATGCACTCGAGAGACGGTATGGACAACGCTTACCTCAGCGACGAGTTTATGGGACTTGTCAGAGCCTGCGTTGAAAAGGCCAAGAGCGAGGATATGCTTGCGTGGCTTTACGACGAAGACAGATGGCCCTCGGGCGCTGCAGGCGGTCTTGTAACCAAGGATCCTGTATTCCGTGCGAGAAAAATAGTCTTCGCTCCTGCTGAACGCATAAAAATTTCCGACAAATACAAGCACAAAACCTCTGAAACGCTTTCAGTTATAGATTACAGCAACGAGCTTCCGATGAGCGAAGCAGTAAAGCAGGGTGTTCCCTACTTTGTTGCCGCTTACGATATCGTTCTCGATGAAAACGGATATCTCGTAAGTTTCGACAGAGTAAGAAGAAACGCCAAGGCAAAGGGAACGAAATGGTTTGCATTTTGCGTGACCAACAATCCGAGCGATTGGTACAACGGCTTCACATATCTCGACACGCTCTCGAAAAATGCCGTTAAAAAGTTTGTAGAGGTCACTCACGAGACCTACAAAGCAAAGGTCGGCGACGAATTTGACAAGTCTGTTCCCGCTATCTTCACCGACGAGCCTCAGTTCTGCGGTGTAAGAAGACTCGGCAACCCGACTGACAAGGGTATCTGCGAATTCCCCTGGACTCCCGATCTTCCCACGACCTACAAGAGACGCTACGGTGTAGATCTTATCGACCACATTCCCGAGCTCGTATGGGATCTCCCCGATTCTAAGATCTCTGTTGAGAGATATCATTTCTACGATCACGTTTGCGACAGATTCACCTCTGCCTTCAGCGAAGAATGCGGAAAATGGTGCAAGCGCAACAATATTCAGTTCACCGGACACCTTATGTGCGAGCACGATCTTCCCGCACAGACCAATATGGTCGGAGAGGCTATGCGCGCATACAAGCATTTCGGATACCCCGGTATCGATATGCTCTGCAACGCAGTAGAGCTTACCACGGCAAAGCAGACACAGTCTGTTGTTCATCAGTACGGAAAAGAAGCAATGCTCTCCGAGCTTTACGGCGTTACAAACTGGGATTTCGACTTCAGAGGTCACAAATTCCAGGGTGACTGGCAGGCGGCTCTCGGTGTTACCATCCGTGTTCCCCACCTTTCCTGGGTATCTATGAAGGGTACTGCAAAGCGCGACTATCCCGCTTCGCTTAGCTATCAGTCGCCTTGGTACAAGCAGTATCCCTACATTGAGGATCACTTTGCACGCCTTAACACCGCGCTTACAAGAGGTACTCCCGACGTTTCTATCGGCGTTATCCATCCCATTGAAAGCTACTGGCTCTACTGCGGACCCGGCCGCACCACATCCGATGCAAGAAATCAGATCCAGAATGACTTCACAAATCTTATTAACTGGATGCTCTTTGCACAGCTTGACTTCGACTATATAAGCGAAGCGCTTCTTCCCGACGCTTGCAAGAAGGCAGGCAATCCTATCGCTGTCGGAAAAATGAGATACGACACCATCGTCGTTCCTGCGCTCAGAACGATCCGCCGCACAACGCTTGAGCGTCTTTACGATTTCAGCGAAGCGGGCGGCAAGGTGCTCTTCCTCGGGCCCTGTCCCGAATACGTAGACGCCGAAAAGAGCGACGACGTACGCGCACTCTACGAAAAGTCCACGGTTATTCCTTTCGAAAGACTTGCTCTTATAAACGCTCTCGAGGCTGACAGAAAGTTTGAAATCCGCACCTCAAACGGCGAATACACAGACAACTACATCTATCAGATGAGAAAAGACGGAGCTTACAAGTGGCTCTTTATTGCAAACGGAAAGCATTATAACCTTGCTGACGTTGTTCATCCGAGAAGACTCTATATAAAGATCAAGGGCGAATATGCTCCCAAGCTTTACGACACCATCAGCGGAGAGGTCAAGGACATCTCCTACCGCGCCGTAAAGGGATACACTTACATCGAATTTGACGCATATCTGCACGATTCCTTCCTCATCAGACTTGAGCGCTCCAAGGTAAAATCCTTCCGTGCGGCACAGCCCTCTTACCGTCAGATCGCAAGCATAGATTACAAGACCAAGGTAAGCTACAAGCGCGAAGAGCCCAACGTTCTCGTTCTCGATATGGCAGAGTTCACTTATGACGACAAGCCCGACTTTATGCCTCTCGAAGAGATCAGAAGACTTGACAATGCCGTAAGAAGAATGGCTTCCATTCCTCCCAAATCGGGCAAGCAGCCCTGGACTCTCGAGCCTGAGATTCCCACTCATACGGTTACTCTCAGATTCACGTTTGATTCCGAAATAACGGTAAACGGCGCAAAATTTGCAAGCGAGGATCCCGAGGTAAGCACTATCCTCTACGACGGCAAGGAGATATCAAACGCCGTAGACGGATATTTCACCGACGAAGCGATAAAGACTGTCGCTCTCCCCGAAATAACACCCGGACGCCATACGATCACGCTCACGATGCCTCTTGCGCCGAGAACTTATATTGAAAACTGCTTCCTGCTCGGAGAATTCAACGTTCGTCTTGAGGGATGCGAGAAGACTCTTATCGCTCCCACCGAAAAGATAGGATTCGGATCGGTCGTTCCGCAGGGACTTCCCTTCTACGGCGGCAATATCATATACTCCTGTCCGATCGAGATTCCCGAGGACGACTGCGCCATCGAGATCCACTCGAACTTCTACCGCGGCGCTCTGATCTCGGCAAAGCTTGACGGTAAAGATATCGGAAACATTGTTTTCGCGCCCTACAACGTAAAAGCCGAAGGCATTTCCAAGGGATC
Organism: Clostridia bacterium; assembly: GCA_017532425.1. Classification (GTDB taxonomy): domain Bacteria; phylum Bacillota; class Clostridia; order Oscillospirales; family CAG-272; genus SIG672. The sequence continues at coordinate 16,006 of JAFXJH010000128.1, forward strand.
GCACACTCTTGAGCTCACCCTCTACGGAAACAGATTCAACTGCTTCGCGGCTCTCCACAATGCGGAGACCGACCTCCGTTGGACCGGTCCCAACATGTATTCGACCGGCGGAGACGCGTTCAGCTATGAATATCATCTCAGAGCGCTCGGTATCATCGCAAGTCCTATCGTTAAGATACTTAAGAAGAACTGAGGCTTTGATCTACACGTCCCAAAATCATCCTACTTTTATTGATAAAATTTCCCCGCCAATAAAAAGCGGGGAAATTTTGAATATGTAGACAAATTTAATTTACTTGACTGAGGGAAGGAAAAAACCATCTCAAACGCCGAAGTTTTTTCCCTTCCCTCAGACTCCTATCCCTTTTCCTTGGCTAAAAATATTTCTTTTTTATTTTGTCTTCAGTCTATAATTTCCCCGCCTTTGTTGACGGGGAAATTTTTATGCGAGAGCTTCAAGTTTTGCTTTTATTGAAATAAAACGATCATCGTCCTCCAAGCCTTTAAATCTCGGGTTTTCATTCAAATCACGCAAAATAGCCTTTGCAAGGCTTTCCTCGCTGCTTTTTCCTACTTGTGCTGCGTCATAATGTAATCCTTTGACAAGCGGAGAGGTGTGATCGATGCTTACAAAGCCTTGATATCGCTCCAGATGTTCGCACATTTCTTCGAGTTCCGAAATAGCTCGATCCTTTTCTCTGATTTCGGCAGAGCTTCTTGCCATATCACGGCATATGCGTGCGAGTCTTTCATTCCAAAAGCCAAAATCTCCATCCGAAAAGATAACGTTGAAAATGTCATAGATAGCTTTTCTGATTCTGTGGCGATCTTCTGCGGTGTAATTCGCTTCGGCGCATTGTGTCAAGCGATTTTCTGTCGCGTACATATCGTCGCAAACTTTCCAAAAATACCATTTACAATGTTCAACCAACTCGTCACCTTTAAGAACAGAGCGAAGTATATCTCTATTGGCGGGTATGCTTCTCGCATACTTCACGGCAATATCGTAATTTCCGAGCTTTGAATTCGTAAAGGCAAGCATCTGTACCGCACCAAAATGGTATTCGGTGTTATTGCTGTTTAAAAGTCTATTTGCAATCGTGATGATCTCATCACCGTTTCCGATACTGTCAAGAGAAAACAAGTCGTGCATCAGTTCAAACATAACACTTTCGTCGTTGGGATATTTTTTCTGATAAGCGCGACACAATTCAAGTCTTTCTCTTCTTTTCCCCTGATTTATTAACACTTGCGCCTTTTCTTTGAACACAGCAATATCCTCTTGCTTACGAACAGAATCACACCCAAGCAAAAAGTCAACTGTAGTGTCATAAAAGGACGCTATACGAGGCAACAGCGCAATATCGGGCATTCCGTCGCCCCTTTCCCATTTAGAAACGGCTTGTACCGATATTCCAAGGTGTTCGGCAAGCTCTTCTTGTGTGTTTCCTCGGTCCTTGCGAAGTTTCTTCATTGTTTCCGCAAATTTGATTTCCATAAATGAAACCTCCTTAAAATAATAAAGATAACAAGCGCTTGTTTCGATTTATATTATATCATTTTCCGAAAAAATTACAATAACCGCTATGTTCAGTTTAGGTTTAAAATATCAACTATCAGTATAATTGAATAGCAAAAAAAGAAAAGGCGTACCTGTTTACTCTATCACAGATACGCCGATTTTGCATTTTTTATATTATTTTTTAATTTCAGACGCTTTACGCTTCATATTTTCGATATCATTTATCGAAAGATCGGATCGGTGCGGTATCGGCTTCCAGGTAACCTTGGTGCAAAGTGCTATAAGGGATGCCGCGTATCCGATAAAATCGAATATCGGGAAGGTGATAACGTACCAAACGTACTTTACTGCCTTCATCTTTTTTATATGCCTGAATTCTGTAATACAAACGTATGCCGAAAGAAGAACGTGGCTTCCGTATTCCTTGGCAAAACGCAGTATCGACCGTCCAAAGACTTCCAAAGCTTCGATAAAATCGCGGCAATCGAAAACGATAAGTCCCGTAAACGCGATTATAACAAGGACCGTGGTAAAGGCTGTTATCAGCTCGTGCGGAAATACTGTAAAGAACATATCCGCCGATGCAATGCGTTCAAGTCCGGTAGCCTTTTTCTTGAAAATACTGCGGAAAAGCTTTCCTCCCAGCTCCACGAACGCCTGCAGGTGTCCCTTCGCCCAGCGTATTCTCTGACGCATCGCGATCTTCAGGTTTGACGGCTGTTCATCGTAAAACTCTGCTGCGTCGCAGTAGGAAATATTATATCCGTTTATAATAGCATCTGCCGAAAAGGCTCTGTCCTCCGTAAAGGAGACGTATTTCCAGCCGTCTGCTACGATCTCCGAGGCAAAAAGGAATCCCGTTCCCTGTATTCTCGTAGGTATCTTCATAACCGAGCGCGCACGGTGCTCTGTACGCGAGCTTCTCATCCAGTGCAGTGCGTAAGAGGAGGATATGATACTGTCATCGAAATTTTTGGTATTTCTGTATGACGTTATTATCTTTTCTCCGCTATCGAACGCTTCGTTCATTCTCGATATGTAGTCGCCGTTAAGCAGGTTATCCGAGTCGAAAACGAAATATCCGTCAAACGAGCTTATCTTATAGTCGCGCTCGATATTTTCAAACAGAAATTTCAGCGCATATCCCTTTGTACGGTTCTTATCGTCAAAGCGTTCATAGCAGACAGCACCCTTTGACCGTGCTATCTCTGCTGTTTTATCGTCGCAGTTATCGGCTACAACGAAGACCGTCAGAAGCTCCGACGGGTAATCCTGCTCTGCTATGCTGTCAAGAAGATTTCCTATTACGGTCTCTTCGTTTCGTGCCGGAACAAGTATTGCGTACTTATGCAGTCTGTCTGTCTTTGGGAAGACCTTCGTGGTGAAAAGTCCGACCGCTACGAATATAGATCTATAGGCATAGACCGCCGCAAATATCATTCCGCACACTCCGCAAAAGGTCAGCAGAGCTTCAAAAAAATTGCCCAAGTGAGGATAACCTCCTTTCGCAATATATTAATTATTTTAAATGCCGTTTAGTCTTCTATATATGCTCTTTCGATAACGACGTCGTTTATCGGCTTATCGCGCATATCAGTCTTTACCGAAGCGATCTTATCAACGACCTCGATACCCTCAACGACCTGACCGAACGCTGCATACTGTCCGTCGAGGAAGGGGCAGTCAACGTGGCAGATAAAGAACTGAGAGGATGCGCTGTTGAAGTTCTGCGATCTTGCCATAGAGAGCGTTCCGCGCTTATGCTTTATCGGGTTATTAACGCCGTTTGCGGCAAATTCACCCTTGATATTGTGTCCGCTTCCGCCGATACCGATTCCCATGGGATCTCCGCCCTGGATCATAAAGTTTCCTATTACTCTGTGGAAAATGATTCCGTCATAGAATCCCTCTTCAACGAGATTTTTGAAGTTTTCCGAGCTTATCGGAGCGTTTTTCTCATCAAGCTCGATTTTTATCGTTCCATAATCTTTTATTTCAAGAACTACCATATTTTTCTCCATATCCGCGGTCTTGCCGCTATTTTTATTACGCGTCATAAGAGCACACGCACAGATTATTATACACTATTTGACACCGATTGTCAACCTTTTTATACAAAGCTTTAGTATCTTCGAAGTTGGTTTTACTTTTCATTTAAAAAGTTTTTGGGAATCCCAACCCCTTTTTACAAAAAGGGGTTGGGCGGGTTTTAGGGCAGAGCCCTAAAAAAAGCTTCGGAATAAAGGCTGGTTCTCATAAGGATGTTACCATTCTCCTTGTAGGGACCGGCGTCCTCGACGGTCCGTTGGCACAAGATTTGACACATGCAGAAAACAAATAGATAACCCCGACAGATTTCAATGTCTGTCGGGGTTGTATTTAATCTGTTCGACAAATTGGAATTTGACAATCACAAATTTCTGTAGTGTTATTGACTGTTTATAACACACAGTAAAATGCTCTAAAACCGTTGAAAATA
>JAFXJH010000129.1 GCA_017532425.1 Clostridia bacterium
AGAACGATAGCGGACCAGATTCCAATCCTGCAAAAGCAGATTGAAGATCTGAAAGCTTCCTCAACCAACGTGGAACGCTTTGTAACGATCTCAAATAAATACACCGACTTGCAAGATTTAACGTCGGAGATTCTGCGAACTTTCATAGACAAGATCGTAATTCACGAGCGAACCGAAAAATGGGCGAAAACAGCAGAACAACAGATCGACATCTACTTTCGATACGTTGGATGCATTGTTACAGATCCCACAGATTGAAACAAAAGGAAAGGACGGACAGCCTAAACTGTCCGTCCAACTCCAAGACACCGCCTTACGCAAGATATCCCTATGACAACTTGCGTTTTGCGAGAATTTTCTTTTTTATCGGTCTGATCCTGCAAATTTAAAGGCAAACCGCTCTCGTTTGAGAGCGGCTTTAGGTTTTAAACGCTTTTCCAGACACCTGCGGTCATCGGAGGAAGCTTTGCAGTGTCCGATGATGTGTTAAACAGGTGAGCAATAAGATTTTCTGTCTTCTTTCCGTGCTCGTAGCTCTTTTCCGAGCGGTTTACTATAACTGTAAGACGATTGCCTTCGTCATCAAAGCGCTCAAATTCAAAAACACCGTCAGGACACTCTTCGCTGACAGACAGATATCCGTTTTTGCAGATATCGCTGCTTCGGCGAAGCTTGCCGATCTCGCGGTAAAATTCGGTGAGCTCCTTGTCCTCACGCCCCCAAGGGAAGGTCACGCGGTTAAAAGGATCTCCGAGTCCTTCAACGCCTGCCTCATCCCCGTAGAAAATGCAGGGAATACCGGGCATAAACGCAAGAATAACGTATGCAAGGCGTATGAGAGTGAGCGCCTTGTTGCGCTCGTATGCCGACATTGAAAAATGCGCCTTCTCGTCCATCGTAAGCTCGGGTACTCCGACACCGAGAACGGTGAGTATACGCTCGGTGTCATGCGTGCCGAGAAAGTTCATAAGGCAGTCGCTGACATCCTTTGGATATCGCAGATAGAGTCCCGCAGATGCAGAAAACAGAGTATCTTTACTGCCCGTAGTTATAAAATCGATGATTCCCGTGCGCAAAGGATAGTTCATGACAGAGTCAAGCTGTCTTCCTCTGAAATACTTTCTGCGGTCGGTATATGCAATTTTTATCGACGCATCCTCCCAGACCTCGCCGATAATGATCGAATCGGGGTCTGCGTCCTTTGCGGATCTGCGCAAATTTTCAAGGAAAGGCTCGGAAAGCTCGTCCGCAACGTCAAGACGCCATCCAGAGGTGCCTTTCTTTAAGTATTTCGAAATTATTCCGCCTTCGCCGTTTATATAGCTGTCGTATTCGGGATTTCTCGAACTTACCGCGGGCAGGATCTTTATATTCCACCAACAGCGGTATTTGTCGGGGTAATTTTCAAATGAATACCATTTGAAATATTTTGAATCGGGAGAATTGTACGCGCCGAGTGAATCGTATCTGCCGCGGCGGTTGAAATATTTGCTGTCATCGCCCGTGTGATTGAAAACTCCGTCGAGAATGATCCTTATCCCGCGCTTCTTGGCGCTTTCGATAAGAAGATCAAGTGCCTTGTCGCCGCCGAACATTTCGTCTACCTTTTCGTAGTCGCCCGTGTCGTATTTGTGATTCGAGTATGCCTCGAATATAGGCGAAAGGTAAAGGCAGCTTACTCCGAGCGAGCTGAGATAGTCAAGCTTCGAGGCTATTCCGTAGAGCGTGCCTCCGAAGAACATATTGTTTGCGACCTCGCCGCCCGGAAATTTCGCGTACTGAGGCATATAGTTGTCCCAATCATCGTTCATTATCGCGTCTGATCGGATCGGAACGTCGCCGCCCTTGCAGAAGCGGTCGACGAAAATGTGATACATAACTCCGCCCTTGATCCATTCGGGAGTGGAATATCCTTTTTCGTAAACGGTAAGAACGTATGAATCGTGATCGCAGTCTGTTTCCGTTATTTTGGGCAGGTACGAGTAGGCATCGCAGGAAAATCTCAGCTTTCCGTACGCGCTGTCCGATATTATGCTCCAGAAAAAGAGTCCGCTGTGCTCGCATTTGCAGAGATCTGTGAGAACGAGCTCCACGTAGTAGCTCTCGCAGTCGCCCGAGAGTGACCCCCACGAAAGAGGCGTGAAGGTCTTTTCTCCCGAGTCGTCTGCATAAATTTCAAGATAGGGCGAAGATATACCGAGCGCACGCGGGACAGTAAGCTCTATAATGAGTATATCGTCCTCGGGAAAAGCACCGAGTATTTCTGCGTGCTTTGTTTTTTGTGCGCTTTTGGTGATTTTTACGAGTTGTTTAAGCTGGTCGGGTATCATAAATGCTTTCCGATCTGTTTTAGTTTATTTTGCAGGATTGTTTGCCTTTTTGATCGGCTCGATCTTCCAGATATTGTTTGCATAGTCGCGGATAGAGCGGTCAGCGGCGAAGATTCCCGCGCTTGCCGTGTTCATAAGCGACATACGGTTCCAAAGAGTCTTGTCTTTGTAGTCACGGCAGATCTTTTCGTGAGTATTGAAGTAGCTGTCAAAATCTGCAAGACACATATACGGGTCGGGCACTCCGGGACCTGTGAGCAGATAGTTGAATATCATTGTGAAATCGTTGCCGTTGAAGCCCTTCTTGAGCATATCCACAGCGCGTCTTACTCTTTCGCTGTTGACGTAGTGCTCGTAAGAGCGGTATCCGCGCTTCCAGAGATCGTCTACCTCGGGAGTTGTAAGACCGAATATGTAGATGTTTTCTCCGTGGAGAGCTTCGTTTATTTCAACGTTTGCACCGTCGAGAGTACCGATAGTGAGCGCACCGTTATACATAAGCTTCATATTACCCGTACCCGAAGCCTCCTTGCCTGCAAGCGAGATCTGCTCGGAAATCTCTGCAGAGGGAATAAGAACCTCTGCAAGAGAAACGTTGTAGTCCTCTGCAAACAGCACACGGATCTTTTCGCGGATCTTGGGATGCTTTTCGATCTCGGCGGAAAGCGAGCATATAAGTCTGATAAGCTCCTTTGCCATATAGTATCCGGGAGCTGCTTTCGCACCGAAGATAAATGTCTGCGGGAGGATATCCTTGTCGGGATCCTCGAGGAGCTCGGAGTAGAGCTCGATTATGCGGAGCGTGTTGAGAAGCTGACGCTTGTACTCGTGCATACGCTTTATCTGAACGTCAAAGAGAGTATCGGGGTCAAGAACTATGCCGCTGCGCGCCTTGATAAGCTCAGCGAAGCGAACCTTGTTCGCGTGCTTTATTTTTCCGATCTGCTCGAGCACCGCGCTGTCATCAGCAAATTTTGCAAAATTTGCGATCTCCTCGGGATTCTTGCGGTATCCGTCGCCTATCGTTTCGGAAAGGAGATTTGCAAGTCCGGGATTGGATGCGCAGAGCCATCTTCTGTGAGCCACGCCGTTTGTCACGTTCGTGAACTTTTCGGGTGTGTAGTGATAGAAGTTAGAGAATATAGTGTCTGTGAGAATGTCAGAATGGAGCTTCGAAACGCCGTTTACCGTGTGCGATCCGATAACGCTGAGATTTGCCATCTTTACTCTGCCGTGAGAGAGTATAGACATATCTGTGATCCTGTTCCAGTCACCGGGATAAGCATTCCAGAGGTCTGCGCAGAAGCGGCGGTTGATCTCGGAAATTATCATATAAATTCTCGGAAGCTTATACTTGAAGAGATCCTCGTTCCAGGTCTCAAGCGCTTCGGGAAGAACGGTATGGTTCGTATAGCTTACGGTACGTGTAACGATATCCCAAGCGTCCTCCCAAGAATAGGAATAGGTATCGAGAAGTATTCTCATAAGCTCGGGCACTACGAGCGCGGGGTGAGTATCGTTTATATGGATAGCAACCTTGTCAGCGAAGTTTGCGAGATTTCCGTAAGTTCTGAGGTGGTCTGCGATAATACTCTGAAGAGATGCGCAAACAAGGAAATACTGCTGGCTGAGACGGAGAAGCTTTCCTTCTTCGTGGTTGTCGGAGGGGTAGAGTACCTTGGAGATTATTTCTGCCTGAGTGTTTTCCTCCATAGCCTTGATGTAGTCGCCCTGCGAGAAGAGGTTCATATTGAACTTACCGCTTGCCGAAGTCGCCTTCCAGAGACGGAGACTGTTTACAGCCTCGCTGTCTGCACCCGAGATGAGAAGATCGTAAGGAACTGCGTGTACCTCTGTATAATCGGTGTGAATAATATCGCACTTGCCGTTATTCCATGACTCTGTAACGCGTCCGCCAAAACGAACCGTACACGCCTTGTCTGTACGGGGAACGAGCCATGATTCACCCGTGGGCATCCAAGTATCGGGAAGCTCTATCTGCTCACCGTCAAGGATCTTCTGACGGAAAAGACCGTATTCGTAGAGGAGAGAAAATCCGGTTGCCGAATAATCGAGAGTTGTGAGTGCGTCCATAAAGCAAGCGGCGAGACGTCCGAGACCGCCGTTACCGAGCGCGGCGTCTGTTTCGTGTGCGTACAGCCACTCGAGATCGTATCCGAGCTCGGAAAGTATCTGTCTGTACTCATTTTCTATGCCTAAATTGCAGAGATTGTTCTTCAGGCTCTTACCGATAAGGAATTCCATGCATACGTAGTAGAGCTTCTTGCCCTGCTGCGCCGTAACGTTTTTCTTGAATTCTGTTCTTTTCTGTGCAAGAATGTCTCTTATCGAAATGAGTGTTGCCTTGTAGATCTGGTCTGCAGTAGCCTCTGCGGCAGTTGTTCCGAAAACTCTCGAGAGCTTGTCGCTCAGAGCCGCCGAAAGCTCTGCTTTTGTGAAGTTTGGTGTGGTTTTTGTTTCTGTGTTTTTCATCTGTGTCTTTCTTTCTGTGGTTATTTTTTGCTGTATAAAGGATTTTTGCCTGTAAATTCCTTCTGATCAAGATAAATCGAAAGGTCTTTTTATAGCCTTGAATCGCTTGCGGAAATCCACAAGCGATTCGAAGTTTTTTGTTTTATTTTGTTTTGCAAAGAAAACTTTTTGAAAAAAGTTTTCTCTGCACTCTTTCAAAAACTTTTACAAAAGGAAGTTTTTCTTCTTTTCAGTAAAGTTTTTGGAGGGTTCTTAGGGAACCTTTTTTCAAAAAGGTTCCCTAAGGGTTCCCTAAGTTATAAGCCTGCGTACAAAAGGAGATAAAGACGTGCGGAAGCGTTCCACGAGAAGTCTTTTTCAGCCGCATTTTTAACGAGCTTTTTCCATACGCTCTTGTCCTTGTAGAAGGCGAGCGTGCGGTTTATAGCATCGAGCATATCGTGCGCATTGTAAGTACAGAAGGTGACGCCGTTACCCTCAAGCGTTTCGCTGTTGAAGGGCTTTATGGTGTCGTAAAGTCCGCCCGTTTCGCGTACGATCGGAACGGTCGCATATCTCGAAGCGATCATCTGCGAAAGTCCGCAGGGCTCGCTCTTCGAGGGCATAAGGAATATATCGGATCC
>JAFXJH010000130.1 GCA_017532425.1 Clostridia bacterium
GTTTCTCCCTTATGGTTCGTGTGTGGTAAAATATGCTTTTTATAAATATATCACGGGTAAATAATGCTGTCAATATTTTGTCCGTTATTTTCAGAGTAAGTGTCTGTTTTTTATAAAAGAAATCAGCGCAGACCACCTTTGACGGTCTGCACTGTCTTATATTCATTTTCCCGAAAAAGCCTTGCTTATAAACCCGTATATAACGTCGTTTTCCGCCGGTGAAAGAAGATAGATCATCTCCGAAAAACTATGATCGTCCTCGATATCTGCTGCGAGTGTGTCACCGATAAGCAGGTAGGTGAATTCCTTTGTTTCTCCGAGTCCGAATTTCAGCGCGGTGGTGCAGATCTTGCCCTCATTTGAAAACGTGATGTATACGTTTACCGCATCACCTTCCGAAAGACCGTACGTTTTGAAATTCTCGCTTCCGAAATCGACGAATTCGTCGGGCGATGTGCCACAGAGCGTAGATATGAATTTCGATATATTGCTGTCGCTTGTGCCGTCGGGAATTATCTTTTCGAAGTAGTTTCCGCAAACCAGGGTCACGTGCAGGATATCGCTTTCGCTGATTTTCGGAAAGCTGTCGGGAATAAGAAGCGCCGACAGGTCAAGCGAAAATGCTTCGGTATATTTCTTTTCAACGAGATAGATCGAGTGCGATCCCTTTTCCATAGCGTAGTAAAGCCCCTTTGACTCGATAGGATCTCCGAAAAGATAGGTCTTCGTCTCGTTTTTAAGACGTAAGGTAAGCGTGTAATATGGGTCGTCCATACCGTATTCGGAAAGAGAAGCTTCGGTAATATGGTCGGATATCAGCTTTGTGGCAAGAAAAAGCTCGTAGTCTGAAAGAAGACGGTCGATAAGCTCGCCGTTTACGGGAAGAGAAAGATTTTTTGTGTATTTCCAGCATCCGTCCTCGTCCTTTTCAAAGGAAAGATCGTATTCCCCTCCGATAAAGGAAAATCCGATCACGCCTGCAACGTCGGTCTGATCGACGTACAGATAGGCACCGGCTTCTTCGTCGCCTTGACCGTCATTTTTCTCGGGCAGGGAAGAGATAATAAAATAGGCTGCGAAAAGTAGGATGCAAACAGAAAAAGCAATTATAAGTGCTGTAGTTTTTTTCACGCTCGACCCTTCCTTCTCTTTCTGACAGTAATGATTCCGCATATCAGAAATACGGAAGGAATAATGGCTATAAGAATAACAGCCCAAAAGCTTGCCTGCCCTGATGATATCGTAAGGACGTCCTCTTCAAGCAGCTTGGATGCAAAGGATACGTTATCCTTTGCGCAAAGAGCGCCGAGTATTGCGCTGAAATAAGAATAGTTTCCGCCGCCTGTAAGAGAGTTGTCCTCATCTGTCAGAATGTTGGGGGAAGCAAACCAAATTATCTCTCCGCCGTCCGACGACAGCGCGGATACTGCGATGCTGTACTGTGCGTTTTCGCTCTTTTCACCGCTTTCCTCGTTCTGATAATAAGCGGAATTCGTGGTCTGAAGAAGGATCGTATGGCTGATGCCCTCTGTCTCCTTGTTTACCTTTATAGCGTGAGAGGATGAGGTGAGAAAATAGTGATTTTCAACCCCGTAAAGCTGAGAAAGCATATCGGTGCCGGGAAGAATAAAATGTGTGTATCCCGGATAGTAATACGCAGAATTCGATTCGTGAAGCTCCTTTGCATCGGGAGACATTCCGTATTTTTCAAGGAGCGAGAGAAGATTTTTCAGCGAGGATATGTGAGTGTGAGAGCTTGTAAGCACAAGCTTTCCGCCGCTCTTAAGATAATTTTCAAGTATATCGGCTTCGCTTTCGCTTATATCAGTTATCGGTACGTTCATAACGATAACACCCGCATCGTCGGGAAGAGCTTTCGAAAGGGTTATCCAGTCTGCGGGCATATTAGAGAGCTCGAGAAGGTCAGCAAGAGTCTGCGTCGCGGCTGTTTCACCGTGCATCGTGGTGAAATATACCTTGGGCATATTTTCGGGGTCGGTTATAACGTAATCGATTGCCGAAATAAGAGCGGTCTCTCCGCCGAATTTCGTTTCGTAATAAGCGTATCCGCTTTCAAAATAATCGGTCATAGAGGAATACACAGATACGAATTCACGGTAAGAATATTCTCCGTAAGATTCAAAGGCCTCGCTTTCGGTGTTTACGACAAAAGCCTCGTAGGTGTAGAGCGTTTCGGGAGCGATTATCTTTACGCTCTTGTATTTTTCTCCGAATATGATTATCGTGTTGTCGGAAAGCTCGTCGGGAGACTCACCCGTGAGATTTTCGATAAAGCTGCGCTTTACTGTCGGGTCGAGCGTTGTGAAGGATATATATTTGCCGACCCCGCTTAAATTTTTGAGGAATTCGGTTACGGAAAGGTCCTCCATTCCCGCTTCGGCGACCAGATATACGTTTACCTCGCTGTCAAGATTGTCCTCAAGGTGCTTTTTTGCTTCCTCTGAAACCTCGGAGAGCTTTTCGGTAGAAAGGTCTATCTTTTTGACAGAATCGGGCAAAAGAGAGAAAAGCAGGTTGATTGCGATTGCGATAAGCAAAATAACTGCGGTAAACAGTATGCCGTAGATTCCGTACGTTCTTGTTTGAATTGACTTTTTCATAGCTTTGGTATACTCCTTTCTCAACCGAGTCTTGCTTTTTCAGCCGATTGGACGGTGAAGAAGACGAATACGAAGGCTACGCTTATAAAATAGAGAAGCGCAGAAAGATCGAGAATAGCCGAGGAGGTGAATATCTCAACTCTGTTTGTTACCGAAAGAAGAGAGAAAAGCCTTCTCACAGAGCCTTCAAGCCATTCCGATCTGATGAAATAGATAGCAAGCAGGATAAGCTCCGCGCTGAAAACAAATCCGAGTGCGTAGGATATGCCGTTTGTTATCTTGTATACAAGAATACCGATAAGAAGAATAAGCAGAGTGAAGGTAACGAGTGCTCCGAGGGCGGTCGCAGGGAGGAGCATCGTAAGCGCGGGCATGAAATATACAAGAAGCATAGCACCGAAGCAGAATATGGCAGAGGTCACCATGTTGCTTGTGAGAGATGAGATAAAGAGACCGATAGCGGCAAGCGCACATCCGCACAAAAAGAGCGCAGTAGTGCCGCTTATTGCCGAAAAAAGATTTACA
>JAFXJH010000131.1 GCA_017532425.1 Clostridia bacterium
CTATGGGAGAAGGGGGACCGCGAAGCGGTGGATGAGGAGTTGCTTTGAGTTTAGAACACCTCATCCGTCAATCGTCTTTGACGATTTTGCCACGTCTTCCCCCACCGGGGAAGGCTATTCAATTTTATCGCTAATTTTGCAGACCTTTCGGTCTGCACTTTGTTTTGGAAATATTCCGTTTCCGAGCGGTTTTTCAAAAAGCTAATTTGTCTATATTTTAAGGAGAAGACCTTGCGTTTTCTCCTTTTTTGTGTTATAATTTGTTTGAAGCGGAAATTTTCATTATTGCTTCATTTAAACTACACATACGTGTGTATCATTATAATAAAATATTTCGGTGGTGCAGTATGAATATATCAAAAAAAGCTTTCAGCAAAACGCTCTGCGTATTACTTACGGCGGTCCTTCTCGTGGGTACACTCGCTTCGTGTATGGGAGAATCGGCATACGATATTGCCGTGCGTAACGGATTTGAGGGCGACGAGGAAGAATGGCTCGAGAGTCTAAGGGGCGACAACGGCAAGGACGGTAAGGACGGCAAAGACGGAATAAACGGCGAAAACGGCAAGGATGGCGTCGACGGTAAGGACGGAAAAGACGGCAAGGACGGGCTTTCCGTCGGAAATGATGCATCAGCTGCCGCTTCGATAGGACTTCGCTCTGCAGTCAGCGTATTTTCCTTTTTTGAGAAGACAGAGTACGCGGGCTACGGAAGAGAGCCGAACGTGACTACGTATACAAGCGCAGGCGCGGGCGTTATATATAAGCTTGACAAGTCAAAGGGCGATGCGTATATAATTACTAATTATCACGTCGTTTACGATAAATCGAGCAATACATCGGACAAGATAAGTAAGGATATAAAGCTCTATCTCTACGGACAGCATTACGATGAAAAGGAGATAAGCGCTCAGTTTATCGGCGGAAGTATGAATTATGACATCGCTATTCTCAAGGTAAGCGGAAGCGAGGTACTTAAAAATTCGGACGTTCTGGCGGTTACTCTTGTCGATTCGGATCGCGTTGCGGCAGGCTCGATGGCTGTGGCTGTCGGAAATCCCGAAAGCGGCGGAATATCGGTTACGTCGGGTGTTATAAGCGTTGACTCGGAGTACGTTGATATAGCTTCTCCGAAGGGAAGCGGCACTATCGAGATGCGTGTTATGAGAATAGATACTCCGGTAAACCACGGAAACAGCGGAGGCGGTCTGTTTGATGCAAACGGAAGACTTATCGGTATCGTAAACGCGAAAACCGAAAAGGAGGGAATAGACGATTTCGGCTATGCTATCCCTGCAAACGTGGTATACGCCGCTACCGAAAACATAATACACAACTACGAAAAAGCGGGCAGAAGCGGACTGTATAAGGCGACCATCGGAATGGGAATACAGCTTACAGATTCGTCGGCTGTTTTCGACCCGGAAAAAATGCAGACCCTTATATGTGATAATATAGTGGTTTCAGAGGTTACCGCAGGCTCTGCATCGGACGGAGTTTTCAAGGCGGGTGACAAGCTTATATCGATGTCGTGCGGAGATCTTACGCGCGACGTACGCAGACTTTTCACTCCGATAGATTTTATACTCGCTCTTTCAGAGGGTGATGAAATAACCTTCAAGATTGAAAGAGACGGCGAGATAATTACCCTTTCTATCGTCCTTAAGGCCGAATATTTCTCGAAAATAGCGTGAATTGTGAAAAATGCACATAAATCGGCTTTGATTTTTGTCACATAATAAATAACAATTAAAAAAACGTTTATAAAATAGATATATTACTTACTTGACAAATATGTAAAGTAATGGTAAAATACACCTACAGTAGGCAAAGAGTATTTGCCCACAAGTAATAAAAACGGAGACCGTTATGAAAAGAATAATTAAACTTACAGCACTTACTCTTGCAATGCTTATGGTTGCAATCTCGGTATTTGCCTGCACAGGCACTCCCGCAGGACAGAATACACCTCAGCCCTCCGACAATCCGATAAACGTTACACTCTCGGGTGACAGTGTATCCGCAGACAAGAAGTCGGGACTCAGTATTTCGGGCACAACGATCACTATCAACGCTCCCGGCACGTACAAGTTCACCGGTAAGCTTGACGACGGTAATATTATCGTCGATACACTTGAAAAGGGCGACGTTTTCCTCGTTCTTGCAGGCGCAGATATCACATGCTCTGACTATGCTCCTATCTACTGCAAGCAGGTCAAGAACCTTTATATTTATCTTGAAAAGGATACCACAAACAAGGTTACAGACGGCAGTAGCTACGTTTTCCCCGAAGGCGCAGATGAGCCCGATGCAGCTATCTTCTCTCACGATGACCTCTTCTTTATGGGTGAAGGCACTCTTATCGTTGATGCAAATTACAACGACGGTATCACAGGCAAGGACGACGTTAATATCGAAAGCGGAAATATTACTGTAAACGCAGTAAACCACGGTATCAAGGGTAAGGATTCTCTTGAGATCAAGGGCGGAAATCTTGATATCACAGCTACAGGCGACGGACTCAAGGCTACGCAGGATCAGGATGCAACACTCGGATTCGTTGAGATCAAGGAAGGCGCAACCATCAAGATCACAGCAGGCGACGAAGGAATCCAGGCTTTCACAAACGTTATAATCAAGGGTGGAAACATCACCATCGACAGTATTGATGCAGCTATCAATGCTGAGCAGGTTATCGAGCTCAAGGGCGGTGTGATCGAGATCAGCACATACGATTCTCCCTTCTCCGCAACCAAGATCGAAAACAACACAGAGGTTAAGGTTACCGTTAACGGTAAGGATTTCGAGTTTTAATTTATCAAGCGTAAAATAAAAGACGAAGCGTAAGCTTCGTCTTTTTTTACACTTTTCCGTTTCCTTTTCTGTAGCTGGATGGAGATACGCCATATTCCTTTTTGAAAACGCGGCTGAAATAATAGGGGTCAACAAATCCGGTCGAAAATGCAATCTCCTCGAGAGTGTAGTCAGAGCTTATCAGCATGCTTTTAGCTTTTTCGAGCCGTAAGAGATTTACGTAGCGTATGGGAGAAATATTCAGCGCAGAGCGGAATATTCTGCGAAGATGGACCTCGGATATGTCTGCAAATTCGGCAACGGATCCGATCGAAAAATCGGGATTTGAATAGCCTTGCAGAATAAATGATACGATCTGCGAGAATTTCTCGCTCGTTTTGACGTAATCCTTGCTGACAGAGCGTATGCCCTGCGCGTAAAGAGAGTAGAGCACACTCATGGCGTCCGAAATATACCAAGGATTTTTCTGTGCCCAAAGGAGAAAAGCACGCTCGAATTCGTTTTTTATATTTGCGCTGAGGGTATGAAAAAGACAGCTTTTGCGAGGCTCGGCAGATTCTTCAAATCTGAAATCTATGCAGATATATCGGCTGTTTTCGTGAATTTTCATAGCGTAATGACTGCCGCTAGCAAGATAAAAGAAATTTTCGGGAGTTGCGGTAAAGGAGTATCCGTCGAAAATATATTCAACTTTTCCCGAGACGATGCAGGCAAAGGCATCGCTGTGACGCCCGATCTTCTTCATTGCTATCTCGCCGGGAATGAATTCTCCCTCGTATATATTAAGAACTTTTTGAACTATAAGATTTGCTTCCATACATATAAGCCCTCTTTGCAAAAATCTTTTAGTTTAGAGTATCATAATATCGCGAATTTGTCAATAAAAATGTTCGAAAAATCCATCTTTGTTTGATTTGTTCATTTACTTGTGCGCTGTAAGAATATATAATTAGATAAAACCGTGGCTTGGAGGCAGTTATGAAAATATACACTATACCCGAATGTGACAGAAATTATCTTGAAAATAAATATCATAAAACGAGCGAGCCATTCAATTCCTTTAACAGAATGGCTTATCACGGATATGAGTACGATATATCCACAGGTCTTGACGACGAAAGTATAAGAGCAGGTCTTGAAGCTCTGACAAGCAGCCTTGAGGGCGAGAGCCGTCCGATAATAAAGGCGCGCGCTATCGAATACGTTCTTGACAATACCCGTATCGATATAAACGAGCACGACTACTTTGTCGGAATATATAGCTGGAGCAGACTTATAGGAAAATATACGGTCGCAAAATGGCGGGACGCGACCTATTTAAAGGCGCGCGAGGAAGCAAAAAGCACGAAAAATATCGACTATGGCAGAACGGGCACCGCTTGGATAGGTCTTGACTTCGACCATACCGTGCCCGATTGGGATTCGCTTATTTCGCTCGGATTTAGCGGTATTTTAAAGCGCGCCGAGGATTCTTACGAAAAGCTCTGCCAAAATGGAAGAGTAAGTGACAAGCAGGAAGCCTTTTATCGCTCGGTCAAGATAGAATATGAGGCGATAATCCGATTTATCGACCGACTTTATGAATATTCGCTTACAAAGAATTTCGCTAAGGCGTCAAAAATATCGGCGTGTCTGAAGAATCTCAGAGAAGGCGCTCCGCAAAACACGCTTGACCTGCTTCAGATGATATATATTTATTTTATGATAAGCGAAAGCGTGGACCATTATCAGGTGCGCTCGCTCGGATACGGTCTTGATGCTACGATCTATCCGTTCTTTGTGCGCGATCTCGAAAAGGGAGTCTTCACAAGAGAGGAGCTGACCGAGTTTGCGGCCTATTTCCTTATGCAGTTTTCGGCAATAGGAAGCTATTGGGGACAGCCGATATATCTGGCGGGAACAAATCCCGACGGCTCGTCAAAGGTAAACGAGGTAAGCCATCTTATTCTTGATGTGTACGATTCTCTCGGACTTTATAACCCGAAAATACAGATAAAGATAAGCAAAAGTACGCCGAAGGATTTCATTTTAAAGGCACTTGATATGATTCGCTCGGGTACGAGCAGTATTGTATTTGTCAGCGAGGATACCGCGCTGAAGGCTCTTATGAGAAACGGCGCGACATATGACGAGGCGCTTGACTCGGTCATAAAGGGATGCTATGAATATACGACCAAGGCTAACTGCATCGGTATTTCCTTTAATACCTTTAACGCACTCAAGCCGATAGCTCTCGTTTTTAACAACGGCAAGGATAAAGCCACGGGAATACAAGTGGGACTTCAAACGGGAAACGTCGCGGATTTTAAGGATTTCAGAGAGTTTTACTATGCGTATCTTGCGCAGTTTGATGATATTATAGAAAATTCGCTGCACTGCCTCGATCATATGGAAAAATATATTCACGAGGTAAATCCGTCCTCCCTCTATTCTGCGACGATACCTGCGTGTGTGGAGAGCATGACAGACGCGCTCGACTGCGGAATAAAAAACGTTTCGGACGTGCTTATCAACGGATTTGCAAGCGCGGTGGACGCACTTATGGCTGTTTATGAGCTTGTATACGAAAAGAAGCTGACAACGCTCGCAGAGCTTAAAGAAGCGCTCGACGCAAACTGGGTAGGACACGAAAAGCTGAGAATAAAAGCTCTTAACTGCAAACACAAATTCGGCGTAGGCGATAAAATGGCAGATTCGTACGCAAATGCGATACATACCTTCTTTTCATCGCATTTTACGGGCAGAAAAAACTGCCACGGCGGAAATTACGAATACGAGCTTCATTCGGCACGTGCATTTATCGAGCAGGGAAAGAAGACAGAAGCGACTCCCGACGGAAGAAGAGATTGGGATGATACCTCAAAGAACGTTTCTCCGACAACGGGAATGGATAAAAACGGAATAACTGCGCTTGTAAGGTCGGCAACGAGCATTGAGCTTTCGGTCTCCGATTCGGGTGCTTGCCTTGACGCGATGCTTCATCCCTCGTCTGTTCAGGGCGATGACGGACTTGAGGTGCTTTTCAGCGTTCTTGATACCTATATGAGCCGTGGAGGCGCGTCGATACATTTTAATATATTTGATGCAGACACTCTTCGAGATGCGCAGGCAAATCCCGAAAAATACAAAAATCTGCAGGTAAGAGTCTGCGGATGGAACGTACTGTGGAACAATATGGTAAAGGAAGAGCAGGATATGTATATCCTGCGTGCGGAAAATATAATCTGAACGATTTTCTGCTTTAGGTGAATAATATGAGTAATATCAGAGGAAAAATTATAGAAATAAAGCGTTTTGCCGTACACGACGGCGACGGAATAAGAACGACCGTCTTTTTGAAGGGCTGTCCGCTGAAATGTCTGTGGTGTCATAATCCCGAGGGAATATCCTTCGCGCCGCAGCTTGCTTACTATGAAAACAAGTGTATTTCGTGCGGAGAATGTCTTGGTTCCTGCCCCGCGGGCGCGCACAGGATGGGCGAAAACGGTCATATATTTGACAGAGCTCTCTGTGCGGGATGCGGAAAATGCGAGGAAAACTGCCTCGGCGAGGCGCTCAAGCATTACGGAAAGGATATGAGCGTCGACGAGCTTCTCCCTATGCTTCTCGAAGACAAGGAGTTTTACGAAAATTCGGGCGGCGGAGTCACTCTTTCGGGCGGAGAATGTCTGATGCAAGCCGAGTTTTGCAAAGAGCTTCTCAAAAAGCTTAAAGAAAACCGTGTTAATACGGCGGTCGATACCTGCGGATTTGTGAAAAGAGAGGCTATCGACGCAGTTATGCCCTATACTGATATTTTCCTTTACGATATCAAGGCGTTTGACGAGGACGTGCATATAAAATGCACGGGCGTTTCAAATAAGCTCATACTCGAAAACCTTAAATATATCGACTCGTGCGGTAAAGATATTGAGGTCAGAATCCCTTACGTGCCCGATTTTAACTCGGATCAGATAGAAAAGATAGCAGAGCTTCTCGCTTCGCTGAAAAATATTACGAAGGTGCGCGTGCTTCCGTATCATAACTACGCGGGCTCGAAATATGCTTCGCTCGATATGAAAAACACTCTTCCCGAAAAGCTTCCGAGTGCAGAGGAAGTGAAAAACGCCGAAAGAATACTCTCCGAAAAGAATATATCGGTGTTTTGAGTTGACATATTTTCTCTTCTGTGATAGAATAATGTAAGTAAGTTATTTATCTGAAAAGAGAGGCATTTTCAATGAAAGAAAGACTTCACGTGCTCGTTATACCGACTTGGTATCCAAACGGCAAGGACAAGCTTATCGGAATATATCATAAGACCTTTTGCAAGGCGCTCGTAGAGGATGGCAAGGTCGACGTCAATATGCTTTATATAGACCGTCAAGGTATCAGACAGCTTCCGAAATATCCTTTTATGAAAAAGAGATATGATGACGTCTATGAAGGATATACGGTCTATATCCGCAGAATGATGAGCGTTTCCAAGCTCGGATATAAGATGCAGGTAAGAGCTTATACCAAAGCTCTTGAAAAGCTCTTTAAGGAGTACGTTAAAATAAACGGCAGACCGGACGTTATACACGCGCACGTTGCAGTACCTGCGGGATACGCGGCGGCTGTTATCGGTAAGAAATACGGAATCCCCGTTATGGTTACCGAGCACGCCTTCAGGCATTTTTCCTATCCCGACGCGAAGGATTACGTCGATTTCGTTATGGAAAACACGCGTTTTACCTGCGTGAGCGAATATCTTCGTACGATGCTTAAGGAAAAGCACAATATATCGGCAGAGATCCTTGCAAACGTTGTCGATACCGCCGTATTTAATAAACCCCGTCAGCCGAAGGAGGACGGCGTGTTCAGACTCGTTACCGTTTCTGCACTCCGCCCCGGCAAGTGCGTTGACGATACGATAAAAGCGCTTAAAATTCTCCGCGACAATAATGAGATAGGAAAATTCGAGTTCACGGTCGTCGGAAACGGAGAAGCTGAGGACATCTACCGTCAGGCGATGGATGATCTTAATATGAACGACGTTGTAAACTTCGTCGGTAGAAAAACGCCCGAAGAAGCGTCCGAATATCTTTCCTGCGCAGATGCGCTCGTTATCGCATCGAATATCGAAACCTTCGGCATTCCCGCGATAGAGGCTCTTGCCGCAGGTGTTCCCGTGGTCACAACGAGATGTAAGGGACCCGAGGGCTTCCTCGACGAGAAATGCGCAGAATTCTGCGAGATCGAAAATCCCGAGGACCTTGCCCGCGCGATCAAAAGAATGTACGACCGCAGGGGTACCTTCGACGAGGACTATCTCCGCTCGGTCGCAGACCGCTTCGGCTCGAAGTCTATTGCAGAGCAGGCGTATGAGATGTATAAGGAGCTTGCCGATAAATAACAAAAGAATAAAGAATGCACTTCAGATCAAATCCGAAGTGCATTTTTGTGTTAAATTATTTGCGGAAAGCTGTAATTTCTCCCGTTTTTTCTTGATTTACGATCAGTCCGCTGCTGTTAAATGTATATCTGAATACGTGGCAGGTTCCGCCAATGGTGTAAGAACTTGTATATGGTGAATAAAACGTGCTTGTTATTCTTTCCACATCCCACAAAAGCTCTCCCGAATCGCTCAAAGCGAGCTTGCCGCCGAGTGAGCCTTTAACCGAGTAAAACTCTTGCGGTTTGCCCGATTTCGGATCACATACGAGAAGTATGGCGGTATAAAATTCTCTGAATGCCAATGTGCGCTCTTCGTCAGAAGTGATTTCTCCGTAATTGTTATAATCAAGATAGGCTGAAAAATATTTCAATTCGTGCTGGTGCTCTTTGTCGCCGTATTTTGGAATCGCATATGCCGACAGATAGATCTTATTTTCAAATTCGATCATATCGGTGATATAATATTTGGAATCCTCACTTGAGTAAGAAAAGCTTTCCGTGATATTGCCTTCGTGATCCACCATTACGATTTTTGCGTGTTCATTATCTCTATTACTGAAAAGATGTACGATGTATCCGTTTCCGAAGCGTGCTACCTTCTTTATTCCGTAGATATCTATGTTAGTCTTTTTGTAAAGTATTTTTTTGCCGTCTGATGTGTATCTGCTAAAACAGAAGTAGTTAAAATCTCCTCTGCTTATTACAGTATAGCTTCCGTCTGCGTTTTCTAAAACGTGCGTGATAAATTCGGTA
The DNA here is from genome assembly GCA_017532425.1 of Clostridia bacterium. Lineage (GTDB taxonomy): Bacteria > Bacillota > Clostridia > Oscillospirales > CAG-272 > SIG672. Next base: position 8,986 of record JAFXJH010000131.1, read on the forward strand.
TGAAATTCGTCATTTATCTGTTGTTTCCAAAGTACGTTTCCGTTTTCGTCAAACTTTGCTATCCACGGGTATTCGGGTTGTTCGCTTAATATTAGTTCTGTTCCGCCGTATACGATTATACCGTCTGAAACGACAACGTGCCCTAAAATTTTAAATTCGGAAACAGGGGTACTCCAGACAAAACTTGTACCGTCATACAATTCAAAATAACCTATATGTGCCTTATAGTCGTATCGAGAAGCGTAGATTTTAACCTTTTTTGGTGGAGTGGGATTTTGTGAAGTGGGATCTTGCGGAGCGGAAATGCTTGAATTATGTTTTTTTATATCCCAAATGATTTCCAGATCCTCGGGCGTAGGATCTTCCTGCGGTATTTCAAATCCGCTGACCTTGTCATTTGAAATACTGTTTAGAATTACCTCTGCGGTTTTGGAGTAGGTGAAAGACTTTGTCGTAATGTCGCGGTAAACCTTCTTTATTTCTCCTCGGGTAAGCCCCTCGGTTGACAGGTCGTAATCTTCAAAAAACTCAACTGCGTCCTTGTATTCTTTTATTTCACTTGCCGCTACGTACGTTCCAAAGCCTGCGGCAAAGATCAGTACAATGCAGGCGGCAATAATACAGTATCTTTTAATCCGACCGATTTTTTTCACTTTCGGAAGAGTGTCTGCCGCTTCTATATAGGCAGGATCAATAAGACTTATTTTTTCTAAAAAATCGTTTCCCTTCATAGATCGTATCCCTCCTTTTTGAGATATTCGCGAAGCTTATTACGGCATCGAAAGAGTGTGGTTTTTACCTTGCTTTCACTTAAACAGTAACGGGATGAGATACTTGATATAGAATCGGTATACCAATATCTGCGGACAAAAATATTTCGTTTTTGCTCGTCAAGCGTGCCTAAAAAGAGGTTGATCGCTTCGCTGAACGCTATGTCATCTATTCTGCATTCGCTGTTATTCGGTGCAGGAATACATTCTTCAAGCTCTCTGCTTAGCTCGCATATAAATGCGCTGCGTTTGAGAGCGCTTCTGTCGCGGCAATAGTTCAGCGAAATATGCCGAGTGATACGCGCAAGAAATGCATACAGATAATTCCTCGGCTCGTGCGGCGGAATTGAATTCCACGCTTCGAGGTATGTATCGTTTTCACATTCCTCCGCTGTTTGTATGTCACTCGTGATTCCATAAGAAAGGGAGCGCAAACGGGCACCGTATTTTTCCGCCGTGTGTTTGAGTGCGCTCTCGTCGCGCTGTAAATATAGCTCAACGATCATATTATCTTCCAAGGCATTCACATCCTTCCCAACTGTATTTTTGAGGTCCTCACCCTAATAAGCACCGATTTTGATCGGTAGGTTACGTTATTTGAGAAAATTATAAAAATAAATTCTTATTAAACAATAAACGAAAGAATTTTGCAATCTTATTTAAGACTGAAATTCTTTCGTTTACTTTATGAAAATATAAAATTTGCAGCAAATACGTCTGTGCAATTACTTCGCCAGCAGAACTTCAGCATTAGTTCCGTAGAATATATCGTCGTGTCCGCTGAGAAGCTTGCAGAGCTCTTCCATACGCTCCCACTCGCCGTCCTCGCGGTCGAATTCGTAGCTGTGACCCCAAATGTAAAGGACCTGCGGTGTATCTGGCTTCATTTCGATGAATTTCTTAGCCATTTCGAAAACGTCGGGGTGCTTATGATGGCAGGTCGGATGGAAGCGCAGAAGGTCTGTCTGCACGTCGAAATTGCAGGTGGCTCTTACCGTACGCGAATAAAGAACGCCGGTCTGCTCGTCTATCAGCTTGACCACGTTGTCGTTATACGTGCCGAAGGGATATGCCATACCGATTACGTTATAGCCCATTATTTCGGAGAGATATTTTCTGTCGTCCTCGACCTGCTTTACGATCTCTGCATCGTCTGTCATATTTTCAAGATGCGGGTGCGTGAGTGTGTGCACCGCGACCTCGTGGCCTTTATAAAGGCTCGGCATCTCCTCGGGCATGATCGTACGGTGACCCTGTCCGAAAAGTCCCGAATTTACGTTGAACGTACATTTGAGTCCGTATTTGTTGAAGATCTCAACCAGGCGTCTATCCTGAAACGGTGCGTCATCATAGCTGAACGTAACAGCTTTCATTTTTCCATTAAACATAATTTTAAACTCCTTTTGGAACCCACTTTTTGAAAAAAGTGGGTTCCAAACCTCCCACAAAACTTTTCTAAAAGTGGATAATATATTATTCGAAGGGAGCAGTTTGCGGTTTTCGCGAAGCGAAAAATCGGACGGCTGTCCGATAGCGAAACTGCCAAGCGATGCGAAGCATCGGTTTCCGCACCTTCCTAAAAACTTTTCTAAAAGGGAAAAGTTGATTTTTTCGATATAATTTTTATGATAATATTTTTTGATGGTTTTTACTTTGTGCTTTCTATTTTCAGCAAAGTTTTTGTGTGAGGTTAAAACAAATTGCTTGCAATTTGTTTGAAACCACTTTTTTCAAAAAGAGGTTCCAAGAAAGCCACCGGAGGCAACTTATATTCCCTTGAAAAACTCACGCATTTCGAGGGATTTGCCGCAGGACATAGGGCCTTCGGAGCACTTGCCTTTGACGCAGGCAGGACCTGCAGCAGAGAAGAGGAGGGGTGCAACACCTTTTACGAGGCGGAGCATTTCAGTAGCGAGCGCACGAATCTCCCACTGCGCACGGGTGCAGCAGCGAAGCTCGAAGAAATTATAAAGCGAGCGGGTGTTCATAGTCATAATAATACGGGTGTCGCAGGCGTTGGGGAGAACGAAGCGGGCGTCCTCGTTGGCTTTTTTGCCGGCGGCGCGGATGGCTTCCTTTTCGTCCATTCCTTCTGCAAGGAAGGCTTCGGTGTGCTTTTTGATGAGCATTTCGCGAAGACGGTCGTAAACCTCGGCGTCGTGACGCATTTCCTCTTCAAAGAGTTCTTTGGCTTCGGGGATAGCCGCGATCTCGGGCGGAGTTATGTAATCAAAGCCGCTCTTTTCAACGTATCTCTGACTTTGTACGGAAAAGGATGCGATGCGGTGGCGGGTTATCTGTGCAAGAAGCGCACGCGAAACGCCTTCAATACCAAAGGTAAAGGAAGCGTGCTCTACGGGGCTTTCGTGACCGAGCTTTGAGAGCGTTTCAAGGAAGGAGGCTACCTTGTCGGGAGTGAGATTTTCCATAAGACCGCTGATGTCGCTTTTCGCGTAGCAAAGCTTTGCCGCCGCAGAAACGAGCTTGTCAGCATCGGGAGTGTATGCAAGAAGTTCTACTTTCATATTTCTGTAAACCTCGATTTTATTTTAGTTTATTTTAAGTATATCATATATTTTTTCGTTTTTCAATAATAAAGGCAAAAATACACGCAAAAATCAAAGTCCAAGGTTGACAAAACGTGTTTTTGGCGGTATAATCTTAATATATTTCAGTTTAGAAAGTGATTACGGAATGATCGATATAAATAACAGTATAGGCTCGTGCGAGCTTGCGTACCTTGGTGACGCGGTGATAGAGCTTCTCACAAGACAGCGCCTTGTAGAAAAGGGAATACACGGCGCGGGAAATCTTAATAAAGAGGCACTGCACTACGTTACGGCGGTGGCACAGTCGGGTGCGATAGAAAAGCTTTTGCCCATTCTCACCGAAAAAGAAACCGAGGTCTATAAGCGCGGACGCAATCAGCATAGTGCGAGCGTGCCGAAAAGCGCGTCTGCCGCGCAGTACAGAAGAGCGACCGGCTTTGAGGCTCTTTTCGGATATCTTTGGCTTACAGGCGAGCACGAGAGAGCGAAATATCTCTTTTCAGAGGCGTATGCTGATGCCGAGATCGCATTTGAGGATACCGAGGGCTGATCACATTTTCTCGGCGACGTTCAGCCGCATATCGGATGCGACGTCCGAAAGAGAGGCGTCCGACAGCAGTGAAAGTATTTTGTCAAAGCTACCTATCTTTATTTTTGCGCCTGCATCTCCCGATATTATTTCCGAATATATCAGCCAGCGAAGTCGGGAAAGAATAGACGTTTCTATCCAATATCTGTGTACAAGAGAGGATCTTTCCTCTCTTTTTTGCATTTTTTCGAGCTTTTTGAGCTTTATATAAAGCCCGAGCCCGTCGGATGAATCGTGCCAGAGGTCGGCAAACATAAAGTCGAAATTGCTTTCGGGATCATTCTTTTCAAGATATTCAAACGCATCGGCTTCGACTATTTCGATCTTTTCGGGGTGGTCGAACTGCGGAAGGATGAACTCCTTGAACAGCGAGATTATACTCTTGTCGCGCTCAACCACCGTGACAGAGCTGACGTTTTCCTTTTCGGAGACCTGATGTGTGAAATAGCCGAGTCCGAGACCGAGGGTTATGACCCGTCCGTGCGCCTCTGCGATAGGCGCTTTCATCGTTTCTATCTCGTTTGGAGTGACGGTCATCCATTCGCGGCCGTTTTCGTAGACGGCGGGAAACTCAAATCTTTCCTCAAAAAATCCGATGTGAGGAAGCTCCTTCAAATTTGTTTCGACCGTGATATTCCGGCATACGAAGGCTTCATATGGTGCATAAGACCCCATACGCATTTCCCAAGCGGCGCGCTTGATGTTCGGAAAGCTGATTTTTTTTATATAAGAGCTGTTTTTGTACTCTTCGGGATCAAGGCACTCGACCGACGGAATGAGGTATTCCTTTTCGAATATTCTGTCCTCGCGGCGCTCGTCGCTGTCGATATCAAAAGCGGCGGCGAGAATGGCGGTGTAAGCCTCAAGCACGGTTACTCCGCAGTCGTTTACGATCTCGTCTATGAGTTCTTTTTTTATAAAATCGGGCTCAAGATTCAAAAAGTTGCTGTAAAGATCAAGAATTCTGAAATTCCGCTGTCTTGTTTTTTCAAGCTCGCGGAGCTTCTGCTTATCGCTGTCTGAAAATCTGCCGTTCAAATTTTACAGTCCTTTCTCGTTAGTGTTTACGTTATTATATCACGCGTACGATGGATAGTCAAGAAACTTCGTCATAAAACCTTTCGTCAGAACCCCTTTTTGAAAAAAGTGGTTCCAAACAAATTGCTTGCAATTTGTTTTCACCTCGTCCCCAAAAACTTTACTGAAAAGGAAAAAACAAACTCATTTTAGAAAAGTTTTTGGTGGGTCCTTAGGGTGAAGCCCTAAGTCACGCGGCGTCCATGCGCGAAAGCTCGCTAAGGACGCTGTCCTTGAATCCTGCCAAACCCCTTTTTGAAAAAAGGGGTTCCGACACCTTCCCAAAAACTTTTCTGAAAAAACAGCCACGACATTTTGTCGTGGCTGTTGTCAATATAAGATGCTATGCTAAAAATCGAAGCCGAATTCCTCAAAAAAGGTCGGATAAGATTTTTTAACGGCATTTGCGCCGAGAATTTTAACGTTTTCACAGCATCCGCGGGAAATAAGCGCGCTTGCCATAACTATGCGGTGATCTCCGTAGCTGTCGACGACCCCGCCGATAGGCTTTTTGCCCTTGACGATAAGTCCGTCGGGAAGCTCGATAGCATCGCCGCCTAGAGAATTTATCATAGCGGCAACAGATGCTATGCGGTCGCTTTCTTTGAGCCTGAGTCGCGCGCCGCCGTAGAATCTGCTTTCGCCTTCAGCGAAGCAGGCAAGAGCTGCGAGTGTGGGCAAAAGATCGGGGATCTGCTCGAGATTTACAGTGAGAGCACGACGCTCGCGCGGTGAGATCTTGACCGTATTTTTGCCGATCTCCACGTTTGCACCGAAATCTCTTAGGATGTCAAGTATTTTTTTGTCGCCCTGCGATGAATCGAGGTCGAGATTTGAAACTTCTATGGGAGCAAAAAGCGCACCCGATGCAAGAAAATAGGAAATATTCGACCAGTCGCCCGAAGCTGATATGTTTTTAGGAGAGGTAAAGCTTTTTCTTCCGATCACCTCGTAGCCGTTCTGCTTTTTGAGGGCTTTTATGCCGAATTTGGCAAGCACGTCGCAGGTGATGTCAACGTATGCGGACGATTCGAGTGACGATGTCAGATTTATGACCGATGTCTCGTCAATAGTTGCAAGCGCGAAGAGCAGTCCGGTAATGTACTGCGAGCTGACCTTGCCCGAGATCGAATATTCACCGGCACTCAGAGCGCCTCCGAGCGTAAAGGGAAGCTTTTCTGCAGAAAAGTTCACGCCGTGATTCTTCATTTCACCGATAAGATCACCGAGCGGACGCTCGGGAAGTCTGCCTGAGCCGATAAATGATGTTTTTGCGCCGAGTGCGGCGGCAATAGGAAGCATAAAGCGCAGGGTCGATCCGCTTTCCCGACAGTTGAGCAGAGGGCTTTCGGGTATATTTTCGATAGGAGATACGTCAATGTAGGTGTCGCCGAAGACTATGCTTGCACCGAGCGCGCAGAGACAATCGGAGGTCGCGTCTATGTCCTCGGAGCGCATTGAGCGTGAGCATTCTATGCGCGTTTGTCTGTCAGAAAGTGCAGAAGCTATCAGAAGTCTGTGAAGCTCGGACTTTGACGGTATCGCTATTACGCTTTCGGGGGCTTTGCTTTTCGGATCAAGAATCAGGTCGTGGTTAGAAGATATCAAATTCATAAAGGATATTCCTCTCGGATCTTGTTTTGTGTTATATCAGTTACCGCCTGCGGTCGATTTGAGCTCGCGTCCTTCCTTGAGAAGAGCGCGGAGAGTGTCGGCATCGCCCGCTTTGATGGCATCGGCATATTTTTGGAGATTTTTTGCGAATATCTCAATCTGCTCTCCGAGGTAGTCGGCGTTGTCGAGGAAAAGCTCGGTCCACATATTTTCGTCGAGGAGAGCAACTCTCGAAAGGTCCTTGAAGCTTCCCGCAGAGAATCCGCGGTTGAACTGTGCCTCGGGGGATTTGATGTAGGCGTTTGAAATAATGTGAGGGAGCTGCGACGTGTACGCGATTATCTTGTCATGCGATTCACAGTCGGAGAAAACGTTTCGCGCAAATCCTATATCGAGGCAGAGTGCTGAGAAGGCTTCTACCTTTCCAAGCGGTGTGCTCTCTTCGGGAATGATGATCATGGAAGCACCCTCGAAAAGATCGTCGGTTGCATTCTGGAATTTTCCGCGCTCCTTTCCTGCCATCGGGTGTGTGCCGATGTAGTAAAAGCCGTTTTCCTTTGCGGTAGCCGATAATTTATCGAAAACAGCGCGTTTTACACCGCAAATATCTGCCAAAGTTGCCTCTTTTGCTATTTTGTGAGCATTTTTCTCCGCCCAATCTACTGCTGTTTCGGGGCAGAGCGCAAGAATTACTATGTCACAGTCTCCGATGTTTTCGTCGGTGAGGGGCGCGTCGTAAGAGCCGAGCATACGCGCGAGGAGCATTGTTTCCTCGCTTATGTCCGCTCCGTAGACCGTGTGGGAGGTTTTTGCTTTTATACTTTTTGCTATCGAGCCGCCGATCAGCCCGAGTCCGACGATACCTATTTTCATTTTGTGACCGTACCTTTCATTGTTTTAAGTCTGTGTTTCAGAGTGTTTTCATAAACTCGTGAAGAGCGAGAGCTTTTCTTGCGAGCTCGGTGAAGGTTTCGGGGCGGATAGACTGCGCGCCGTCGCACCAAGCCTTGGGAGGATCGTTGTGGACCTCTACCATAACGCCGTCAGCGCCTGCCGCAACTGCCGCGATAGCGAGATCGGAAACGAGTGCGGACTTGCCGGTTGCATGGCTGGGGTCGATGATGATCGGGAAGTGAGTGAGCTTCTTGAGCACGGGAATAGCCGCAAGGTCAAGTGTGTTTCTCGTGTAGGTTTCGAACGTACGGATACCTCTTTCGCAGAGAATAACGTTTTCGTTACCCTCGGACATAACGTATTCGGCACTCATAAGGAGCTCCTCGTAGGTTGCGGACATACCTCTCTTGATCATAACAGGCTTCTTCTGCTTGCCGAGCTCCTTGAGAAGGTTGAAGTTCTGCATATTTCTTGTTCCGACCTGAATAACGTCAACGTCGTCGAAGAGAGGAAGCTGAGATATCTCCATAATTTCGGTGATGATAGGAAGTCCGGTTTCCCGGCGCGCGATCTTGAGAAGCTCAAGACCTTCTGCACCGAGACCCTGGAAGGAGTAGGGCGAGGTTCTCGGCTTGAAGCTTCCGCCGCGGAGAATTGTCGCGCCCGCTGCCTTTACAGCCTTGGCGATGCCGACGATCTGATCCTCTGTTTCAACAGAGCAGGGGCCTGCCATAAGCGTGAGAGTACCGCCTCCGATCTGTGTATTTGCAACCTTGATAACGGTATCTTCGGGGTGGAACTGACGGTTTGCATTTTTATAAGGCTCTTTTACACGCTTTACGTCCTCTACGATGTCGAGTGCGTGGAGCATACCGATGTCAAGAGTCGACGTGTCGCCGATAAGACCGAGGATGACCTTGGATTCACCCGTAACGGCGTGAATCGAAATATTTTTGCTTTTGAGCCAGCTTACAAGCGAGTCGAGTTTTTCCTTGTCGGGATTAGGTTTGAGTACTACTACCATGATTTTTTTCTCCTTGGGTATATAAAAAATAAAATAAAATACAAAAATAATGAATAAAAAAATATCCGCAAACCGTGTGGTTGCGGATACGAAAAGTTCACTTAAAAAGAAATGATCATCTTAACTTCGTATTCTTATCGGTGCAACCACAAAAAGCCTTATCGTAAAATCCGATAAAGCAGTAATAAAAGTAGCTAAACTGAGAAGAATGAAGCATACTTGTCATAATCTTAACTGTGTCTCCTGTAAAATAATCATATCCGTAAAGGATATTAATGTGTGTATTATAAACCCTTATTTTCGAGTTGTCAAGAGCTTTTTGAATTTTTTCTTATTTTTTTGCATAAATTTACACGTCGGGAATGATTACCCGGAAAAATATTACAGAGAGGGAAGATAAAATTTCCCCCGCGCGGTGGCGCGCGGGGGTGTAATACGGCGTATAGGTTTATCTTGGACCATAAGCTCCGGCATATCGCCAAAGTTTTCCGTCAAGAGGTTGATATTTGCCGATACCTATACTTAAGTCCCAAATATTTAGTACATAAAGTTCGCCGGGCTCCATTATATCATCGCGGAATATTTCGGCATAAATTATGCTCTCGAAATAATCAGCACTACCATTTGCGTCCGGACAAAACCAGCCGGTCATAACAGGACAAAGCTTTCCGTCTTTTATGACTATCCCTGAAAGTTCAATAAATTGTTTAATTGAACCATGTTCAAACTTTGCCAGAATAAGAGCTTTTGTTTCAAAAAATTCACTTGTGTATTTGTCTTTAAAATTTAACTTGTTGTTAGGGTCAAGCTGAAAAAGTTCGTCTGCTGACCCAACTATGACAACAGGATTTTCGAGGTGTATTGGTCCATCATAAATATAATTTTCGCCAAAAAAGGTTATCGAACCATAACACTTTTCTTCTCCGGAAATCAGGTAAGCACCATCTTTATACATTTCTTCCTGTTTATCATTATCGTCGGGTTCTTTTTCTTCTTTAATCTCGTCTTCTTTTTCTTCTTTAATCTCGTCTTTTGTTTCATTATCCGGTTCGTCGTTGGGTGTTTCGGAAGTGCATCCGAACACCGAAGCAGCTAATAACGCGATAAGTAAGATCAATGATATTGTTTTTCTCATTTTTGTTTTCCTTTCGTTAAGAATATAAAATTTGCTTCCTGCATATATAGACGACGTTTTTTTTGAATTACCACCATACTTTTTGAAAAAAATTGTTTTTTGCTGTTTTGCACAATTGCTATGCTATACTTTTGTTAAGTATGACGAGACCACGGCAATATGTGGATTTTTTGATTTCTGTACACTTATAATTTATCATAGCTTATCTTGTCTGTCAATACCCCCCCGATTTTCGGCGGATTGCACAGAATATATCGCGCTCTTTTGTTTATATGTCATAGCGTCCTCGCAACTCTGTAACACCGTCACCCTTTCGGCATAATATATAAGAGAAGATCATTACCGAAAGGTGTAAAAAGGTATTATGAAAAGAAGTTCAAATTATTACCGTACGCCTCAAAACGGCAGGTACGCAAATCAAAATCATTACAGAAACGACCGAAATTACGCCTATAATACAGAAGAAACAAGGTTTTCTCCCGATAAAACAGTTTATCTTGACAATGCGGCGACCTCCTTTCCAAAGCCGCCGTCCGTGGCTGAGGAAATGGTGCGCTGTGTAAACGAATACGGCGGAAATCCGGGGAGAGGCTCGCATCTGCTTTCGCGGCGAGCGGGCGAAAAAATAAACGAGGCGCGCGAGCTCGCTTCGCAGATATTCGGAAGCACGAAGCCCGAAAATACCGTTTTTACGCACAATGCGACCGAAGCGCTCAATATGGCAATATTTTCGGCGGTAAAAAACGGCGGACATATACTGATATCGGACATCGAGCACAATTCGGTCTACAGACCGGTCTATATGCTCTCTCAGCAGGGAAGGGCGACCTTTGACGTATATCCGAGCACGGGTACGCCCGAAGAAATAGTCAAGGGGATAGAAGACAGGATCAAAAGCGATACCGTGCTCGTGATCGCTTGCCACAAGTCGAATATCTGTCCGATCGAGCTCCCTATAGACGATATCGGCGAGCTTTGCGCTATGCGAGGCATAAAATTCATCGTAGATGCATCGCAGTCTGCGGGAAACAGCACTATCGATATAAAAAAATGCCGCGCGTGGGCGATATGCGCGCCCGGTCACAAGGGGCTTTACGGACCGCAGGGGAGCGGTATGATAGTTTTCGGAGAAACCTCAGGTGTGTCCGAAATTTTTCCGTTCTACTTCGGGGGAAGCGGTGTGAGCACCTCCGAGAGCGAAATGCCTACTGTTATGCCTCACCGTATGGAGGCGGGCACGCTTCCGACCCCCGCGATAGCCGGTCTCTGCGAGGGAATGAAATATGTAATCGAGCGCGGCGCGCAAAATATAGGCAGACACGAAAACACGCTTATGCTCTATGCAAAGGAAAAGCTTTCTTCACTTAACAAGGTGAAAATATATCTGCCGGGCGATGACCGCGGCTCGATACTTCTCTTTAACCTGGACGGAGTGCCATGTAGGGAATGCGCGGACATTCTTGACAGGCGTGGAATATGCGTGCGCAGCGGTCTTCATTGCTCGCCGCTTGCACACAGAAGAGTGGGAAGCTACAACGTCGGCGGAGTGCGCGCAAGCTTTGGTGCATTTTCGCAGAAGGACGACGTTGAAAGGCTGTACGATGCACTGAGATATATCGCAAATAACCGATAAAAATCGACCCGAAGACTGCATTTTGAGCTTACTTCGGGTCGAATTTTTTTACTTTAACATTTTGGTAACAAAAAATAATTAAATATTAAACAATAAAATGTATAATCGTTATATTAAAACTATTTGCGGCGGATATTTTTAGGCATATACTTATATGCTTTGCGAGTATACTATATATAAAAATATTATTTATTTCGGTGGAATATGAAGGCTTTAAGTTGTTTAATTATGAGTTATCTGTTCGGGTGTGTAAATCCTGCGCTGATAATATCCAAGATCAAAAAGAAAAATATAAGAGAAAGCGGTACGGGAAATCTCGGTGCGACCAACGTTATGCTGAATTTCGGCAAAGGCTTCGGCGCACTCGTTATGGTATTTGATATATTAAAGGCGGTTATCGCTGTTCACGTTGCGAGAATTATCTGTCCGAGCGTGCGTCTTATCGGTCTTTTAGCAGGTACGTGCGCCGTGCTTGGGCATATGTTTCCGTTTTATCTTAAATTCAAAGGCGGAAAGGGACTCGCATCCTTCGGCGGACTTGTTCTTGCGCTCGATCCCGCGACCTTTCTGACTCTGCTCGTACTCGGGCTCACTCTTATGCTTATAGTCAATTACAGCTACGTTATGCCCTTTTCGGCAGGCGCGCTTTTTCCCGTAATTTACGGAATAAAGACGGGAAGCACGGCAGCGTTTATGATATCGGCATTTATTGGAGGACTTATAATATACAAGCATTACGAAAACCGCGGAAAGGCAAGGCGCGGAGAGGATCTGAAGATACGCGAGACCTTTAAGCAGATGATAAAAAGACGCTGAGTCGGGCTTTGCGATAGGAAGAGGACGGAGAATGTTTTTTGACACTCTCTGTCCTCTTTTCTTTACAAGCAGTGACTTAATTTAAGACAACAAACGGGAGGCGGAACGCCTCCCCTACAACCGTTTTTTGCTTTATGACCGTAGGGGAGGGGTCTCCCCTCCCGTAATTTTTATTATTCTATTGCAAGCATAGCAAACGTGGCTACACACGGTTTGCTTCTTATGAAAACGGACAGGTAACAGAAAGCCTTCTCCTGTGGGAGAAGGTGGCAGCCGAAAGGCTGACGGATGAGGAGTTAGTGTGGCGTTTTCTTACACCTCATCCACCGCTATCGCGGTCCCCCTTCCCCTACTGGGGAAGGC
>JAFXJH010000132.1 GCA_017532425.1 Clostridia bacterium
ATGTTCACCAAGAAGCAGAAATTCCTACCGCCCGAAGAATGGGTAATGTTCAAGGACGAAACGGGTGAGATCGTTCCTGCCATCGTATCCGAAGAAATATGGGATAAGGCAAACGAGGTGTTGGCGCGTAGAAGCGAGGATGTGAAGAACCGTCAAGGCATCTGCAACCACGCAAATCTGCTGACGGGTAAATTGTATTGCGCCCATTGCGGCACTGCATACTACCGCCGTGAATCCAAGAGCAAGGACGGCAAGGTTAACTCCAAGTGGGTGTGCTCCAACAAGATCAACAACGGCGCGGATGCCTGCCCGTCTTTCCCGATATACGAGGATGAGGTCAAGCCCATCTTGTTCGAGGTATTCAGCGAAACGAGAGTGGATGTGGAAGCACTTCTTGCAAGCTACGAGGAAATGTTCAAGTCCATGGAAGCGGATGACGAAACCGCCAAGCAGATTGAAGAACAGAAGCGCATCATAGAGCTTTCAGATCAAAAGAAAAACAAGCTCTTGGAGCTTGTCACGACAGGTGCTATTACAACGTCTAATTTCAAATCCATGACCGCAACCTGCGACCGAGAGGTAGAGGAAGCGCAGAAAGCTCTCGCGGAGCTTGAGGAACAGTTATTCACAAAAGAGGAATACCGCAAGCATATCGGAGAGGTAAAAGCAAGGCTGGATGCAGCTATCAAGGATGCAAGTACAGGCATTATAACAAACGAATTCGTAGCCCAATATATTGACAAAATCTTCGTCACATTAACTGATGATGATACAGCGAAGCTTGAAATCAAGATATTTACGGGCAAAAGCACCGAAAAATGGCTTAAAAAGCTTAATGCACGGAGTAGAAGTCGTACGGGTGTCACGTCTAAGAAGATGGTCGAAAAGTATGAAAACGACCTCAAGAACAATAAGTAAATAAAAAATATTCAGATATATTATTTGCTTAAATCTGATACAGTATGTATGCTGTACGATTTAAGAAGCAGGGAGGCTTTTGCCTCCCTGCTTCTTTTTGTAAAATAGAGAAAAAAGCAAAAAAACTTTTAAAAATTTTTAGAGTTGAGTGAAAAATTTTATAATTTCATTGAAATATTTGAAAAAGTATGATATAATGTCTCATAATAGGGATATTATCGTGAAAAGGAGATTTTCTATGTCCGATAAAACGATTGTTGAAAAACAAATAGCAGAGCTGAGAGAAAAAATAGAATATCACAGCAGAAAATATTATATCGAGGATGCCCCCGAAATATCGGACTATGAGTACGATAAAATGTTCTATACTCTCGTGCGTCTTGAAGAGGAAAATCCCGAATTTGCAGATGTTAATTCTCCGACACGCAGAGTGGGCGGAGAAGCTCTTGAAAAATTCGAAAAGATAACCCATACCTATCCGCTGAAAAGCCTTGCGGACGTATTTTCGTACGAGGAGCTTGGCGATTTCGTTAGAAAAATAAAAGAAGAATATCCCGATGCAGATTTCTCGGTCGAATGTAAGATAGACGGTCTTTCGGTGGCTATTCACTACGAAAACGGAGAGCTCGTTTACGGAGCAACGCGCGGAGACGGACTTGTGGGTGAGCTTGTTACTGAAAATATCCGTACGATAGGCTCTGTGCCGCTGAAGATCCCGTATAAAGGAACTCTTGAGGTGCGCGGAGAGGTCTATATGCCTAAAAGCAGCTTTGAAAGGGTAAACGCAGAGCGTGAGGAAAGCGGCGAAGTGCTTTTCGCAAATCCGCGAAATGCGGCGGCAGGCTCGCTTCGTCAGCTTGATTCAAAGATAGCGGCATCTCGCGGCCTTGATATCTTTGTTTTCAATCTTCAGTACTGCGATAAGAATTTCGCATCTCACGATGAGACCTTCGATTTTATGAGAAATAATAACTTCAAGGTCATCCCGTTTGCGAAAATAGTGAAGGATACGGATGCTATTATCGATACGATAAAGGAAATAGGCGAAAAGCGAGGCACTTTGCCGTTTGATATAGACGGAATGGTAATAAAGGTCAATTCGCTTGCACTTCGTAAGGAGATCGGAGAGGGAAGCGGAACACCGAAATGGGCGGTCGCATATAAATTCCCGCCCGAGGAAAAAGAAACAGAGCTTCTCGGTATAGATATTCAGGTCGGAAGAACGGGAGTGCTTACACCGATAGCAAACCTCTCTCCCGTAAGACTTGCGGGTACTACGGTCAGCCGCGCGACCCTTCATAACCTTGATTTTATAAGGGAGCGTGATATCAGAGTCGGCTCGACGGTCACGGTGCGTAAAGCGGGCGATATAATCCCCGAGATCGTGTCTGCAAAAAATACCGAAGGACTTACCGTATACAAGTTTCCCGAAAACTGTCCCGCATGCGGAGAAAAGGTCTCGAGGGGCGATGAAGCGGCGATAAGATGCACAAACTCAGCGTGTCCCGCACAGCTTCGCAGAAACCTTGTGCATTTCGCTTCAAAGGGCGCGATGGATATAGACGGCTTCGGTCCTGCAGTTGCGGATGCACTGTGCGATAAGGGTCTTGTAAATAGCGTTGCGGATATATACTATCTTAAAGAGGAAGACCTGCTTAGTCTCGAGCGAATGGGAGAAAAGAGCGTAAAAAATCTGCTCGGTGCAATAGAGACCTCAAAGACGAGAGGACTTGCGAAGCTTCTGTACGCACTCGGTATAGGACAGATAGGCGATAAGACAGCAGAGGCTCTTGCGCAGAATTACACCGATATCGAGGATTTCTTCACAGTAAGTGCAGACAAGCTTACTGAAATAGACGACGTCGGCGATATAGTTTCAAAATGCGTCTGCGATTTCTTTGCGCACCCATCGACAAGAGAAACTATAAACCGTCTGAAGAGCGCGGGCGTAGTTACTGCGAGTGCAAAAAAGGAAAAAACGGATAACCGTTTTGAAGGAATAACCTTCGTGCTTACGGGCACTCTGCCTACGCTTACACGAAGCGAAGCCGAAGAAATAATAGTTTCGCACGGCGGTAAGACCTCGTCGTCCGTTTCCAAAAAGACGGGAATAGTTCTTGCGGGATCAGAGGCGGGAAGTAAGCTGACAAAGGCAGAACAGCTCGGCATAAAAATAATAGACGAAAATGAATTCAGAAGAATGCTTGAAGACTGAAAATTAATAGAATAAACGGAGAAAAATATGCTTTTTGATAATGTAACGATAAATTTAAAGGCGGGAGACGGAGGACACGGCGCGATATCCTTCAGACGTGAAAAATACGTTTCCCACGGAGGCCCCGATGGCGGCGACGGCGGTAACGGCGGCAATATAATTTTTAAGATCGACGAGGGACAGAATACCCTCACGTACTATAAGTACAAGCGTAAATTCAAGGCGGAAAACGGAGGAGACGGCTCGGGCTCGAAGTATCACGGCAAAAACGGAGCAGACCTCGTGCTTCCCGTGCCCCCCGGAACGGTCATAAAGGATAGCGCGACAGGCCTTGTAATACAGGATATGTCGGAGTGTGACACCTTCGTTATATGTAAGGGTGGACGCGGAGGATGGGGAAACCGTCATTTTGCGACACCAACAAGACAGATCCCGCGCTTTGCAAAGCCCGGTCTTATAGGTGAGGAAAAGGAGATAATACTCGAGCTCAAAATGATCGCCGACGTAGGACTCATAGGCTTCCCGAACGTCGGAAAATCCTCGATCCTTTCGATGATCTCATCGGCAAGACCGAAGATAGCAGACTATCATTTTACCACTCTTGCACCGAATATCGGCGTTGTGTCGGTGGGTGATGAGAGAGGCTTCGTTGCCGCAGATATTCCCGGACTTATAGAGGGTGCGGCAGAGGGAATCGGTCTCGGACACGCCTTCCTTCGTCACGTTGACAGATGCAGACTTCTTTTGCACGTTGTCGATATTTCGGGCAGCGAGGGCAGAGATCCGATCGACGATATAATCGCAATAAACTCAGAGCTTGAAAGATACAGCCCCGAGCTTGCAAAGCGTCCGCAGATAATTATCGCAAATAAATACGACCTTCTCCTCGAGGATGCAGACCTTACCGATTTTAAGGAGTTTGCAGAGGTGAGAGGAAGCGAGGTAATATACGTTTCCGCGGCGATGAATATGGGTATAAAGGAGCTTGTCGATAAGACCTTTACGGCACTTCAGACTCTTCCTCCCGTAAAGATATTCGAAGCGGAATATACCGCTCCCGAGCTTCCCGAGGATACGGGAAGCCATGAATTCTCGATATACAGAGAGGACGATCTCTTCATCGTTGAGGGAGATTGGCTGCGCAGAGTTATGAGCTCTGTAAACTTCTCGGACAGAGAATCGCTTATGTACTTCCAGAGAGTACTTAAAAACAGCGGAGTGATCAAAGCGCTTGAAGAGGCGGGCGTTTCGGACGGAGATACTGTCAGCATATACGACTTTGAATTTGATTACGTGAGATAGCTTTCTTTCGGAAATGTTTTGATATGTAAATTTATTTTATTCGGAGGAAAGAAACTTGCTTACGTTAACACAAAGTGAAAAAAATATGATAGAAAAGCTGGGTGTCGCAGTAGAAAGATACCATAAGCTTGAGGAAATGCTCGGAGACCCCGAGGTAATATCAAATCAGACAGAATATACGAAAATAATGCGAGAGTATAAATCTCTTGCGAAAATTGCCGAGAAATACGGACAGTTTATGAAGCTTGACGGCGAGTGCGGTGATCTTCGCGAGATGATCGATATCGAAGACGATGAGGAAATGCGCGCTCTCGCACAGGATGACCTTGAAAAAAACGAGGACACAATGCGCGCTCTTATAGAGGAGCTTCGTATACTTATACTCCCGAGAGACCCAAACGATGATAAGAACGTTATCGTTGAAATCAGAGGAGGCGCGGGCGGCGAAGAGGCGGCGCTTTTTGCAGGCTCGCTTTACAGAATGTACAGTATGTACTGCGCGGGCGCAGGCTATAAGACCGAAATAATCGGCTGTAACGAGACCGAGCTCGGCGGATATAAGGAAATAGACTTTATGATAGAGGGGGACGGCGCGTACTCAAAATTCAAGTTTGAGAGCGGCGTTCACAGAGTGCAGAGAGTGCCCGAAACCGAAACGCAGGGAAGGATACATACGTCGACGGTTACAGTTGCAGTGCTTCCCGAGGCAGAGGAGATCGAGGTAGTTATAAATCCCGCGGATATAATCATAGAATCGTGTAAATCGAGCGGCGCGGGCGGTCAGCATATCAATAAGACAGAGTCGGCGGTAAGACTTACGCATAAGCCGACAGGCATAGTTGTAGAATGTCAGGAGGAGCGAAGCCAGTTCAAAAACCGCGATAAGGCGATGAAGGTACTGCGTGCAAAGCTTCAGGATATGCAGGAGCGCGAGCAGAATGATAAGATAACGAGCGAGCGTAAGAGTCAGGTCGGCACGGGCGACCGAAGCGAGCGTATCCGTACCTATAACTATCCGCAGGGAAGAGTAACAGATCATAGAATAGGGCTTACACTCTACTCGCTTGAAAACTTCCTCAACGGAAATATAGGTGAGATGATAGACGCACTTATTACCGCAGATACGGCGGAAAAACTTAAGAACAGTGAATTTTGATAAAATGTCAGAGAAGCTTATAGATACTAAAGTAATAACCTATCCCGACCCGGAAGGAATGAAAAAAGCCGCAGAGCTGATAAAAAGCGGTGCTCTTGTGGCTTTTCCGACAGAAACTGTGTATGGCCTCGGAGCAAACGCTCTTATGCCCGATGCGGCGGAGAAGGTTTACAGAGCAAAGGGAAGACCCTCGGATAATCCGCTTATAATACATCTTGCAGATGCAAGAGACGCAGAAAAATACTGCTACGTGACAAGCGGCTTTGAGCGACTTGCGAAGGCGTTTATGCCCGGACCGCTGACGGTTGTTATGAAGAAAAAGGATATTATCCCGAGCACGGTCACGGGCGGACTTGATACGGTTGCCGTGCGTATTCCCTCACAGATAGCGGCAAGAGAGCTGATATCGCTTGCGGGCGTGCCGATAGCCGCACCGTCGGCTAATCTTTCGGGAAGACCGTCAACGACGTCTGCAGACCACGTAATTTCGGATATGCTCGGAAGAATAGATATGATAATAGACGGCGGAGAGTGCGATATCGGACTTGAATCCACTATCGTGTCCTTCTGCGGAGAAAACAAGCTGAAAATGCTTCGCCCGGGTAAGATAACGCTCGAAATGCTTGAAAACGAAGGCTTTGAGGTCGAGCTCGATAAGGCGGTAACGGAAAAGCTCGCCGAGGGAGAAAGACCTGCCGCTCCCGGAATGAAATACCGTCACTACGCTCCGGGCGCACCGGTTACTCTTATTGAAGGAGACAGTGCAGACAGAAATGCCTTTCTTGCACCTTTGGCAGATGATAAAAGCGTCGCTATAATATGCTTTGAAGAGGATGAAGAGATAAAAAACGCATCAAACGCATACGTTATCGGAAGTAAAAACGACCCCGAGGGGCAGGCGCACCGCCTTTTTTCCATGCTGAGAGCTTTTGACGATAAGGACGAAATAAAGCAGATATACGCACCGCTTCCCGAAAAAAGCGGAATAGGACTCGCAATATTCAACCGTATGCTCAAGGCATCGGGATATACGGTAATAAAGGTATAAGTGAACGATAATATAAGTGAAAGGAAGTCGCAAAATTGGCGAAGAAAAAGATACAAAAGGAACATAAAGCGGACGACGTGGTCGCGCCTATAGTAGACCAACCTATAACTGAAACAGTTGAAAAAAACTATATGCCGTACGTAATGAGTGTCATTATATCGCGTGCAATTCCCGAAATAGACGGCTTCAAGCCTGCACACAGAAAGGTCCTTTATACGATGTATAAGCAGGGACTCTTAACAGGACCGAGAACAAAAAGCGCAAACGTTGTCGGACAGACGATGAAGATACATCCTCACGGAGATGCTTCGATATACGATACACTCGTAAGACTTACAAGAGGCCATGAGGCTTTGCTTCACCCGTTTGTTGACTCAAAGGGAAGCTTTGGTAAGCATTACAGCAGCGATATGGCATATGCCGCACCGAGATATACCGAGGTAAAGCTCGATCCCTTCTGCGCGGAAATATTCAAGGGAATAGATAAGACGGCGGTAGAAATGGTGCCTAACTATGACAACACTATGGTAGAGCCCGTGCTTCTGCCTACGACCTTCCCGAATATTCTCGTGTCGGCAAATATGGGTATCGCGGTAGGTATGGCAAGCAGAATCTGCTCCTTTAACCTCGGTGAGGTCTGCGACGGAGCAATTCAGGTGCTTCGAAACCCGAATACCGACGTTGACCAGATGCTCGATATAATAAAGGCTCCCGATTTTCAGGGCGGAGCGTATATAATATACGACAGAAAGCAGCTTGCCGATATTTACGCAACGGGACGCGGAAGCTTTACTATGCGCGCAAAATATGTGTACGATAAATCATCTAACTGTATAGATATTATAGAGATACCGTATTCCACGTCGCTTGAGGCTATAATGAAGCGCCTTACAGAGATGATCAAAAACGGAAGTCTGAAGGAGGTCTCCGATTTCAGAGACGAGATCGACCTCAAGGGCTTTAAGCTCACTCTCGATCTGAAGAGAGGAATAGACCCCGATAAGCTGATGAATAAGCTCTTTAAGCAGACCCCGCTTGAGGATGAATTCTCGTGTAACTTCAACGTGCTTATCGATAGCGCACCCCGTCAGATAGGCGTTATAGAGATACTCAAAGAGTGGATACGCTTCCGTATGGACTGCGTGCGCAGAGAGCTCAGCTTTGACCTCGGAAAGAAGGAAGAAAGACTTCACCTTCTCGAGGGTCTGCGTGAAATACTTCTCGATATCGATAAGGCGATAAAGATAATACGCGATACAAAGAACGATAAGGACGTTATACCTAACCTTATGACAGGCTTCCGTATCGACGAGGTGCAGGCTGAATTTATCGCGGAAATAAAGCTTCGTCACCTTAATCGCGAATATATTATCTCGCGTCTTGACGAAATAAAGAAGCTGACAGAGGAGATAGCAGATCTGAAGTCGCTTATCACAAGCGAGGCAAAGCTCAAGAATTATATAGCAAAGCAGCTTAAGGAAATAAAGGCAAAGTACGGCAAGGAAAGACGTACGGAGCTTATGTATGCAGAGGATATAGTTTTTGAGCCCGAGGAAGAGATAGTTGATACCACTCCGGTAAGAGTCGTGCTTACAAAGGACGGCTATTTCAAGAAGATAACGATGCAGTCGCTCAGAGGAAACGATGAGCATAACCTAAAGGAGGGCGACTCGGTCAGCGTATCAGAGGATGCTACAAACAGCGATGATATAATCTTCTTTACTGATAAGGCACAGTGCTATAAGTCGAATGCGTCGGCGTTTGATTACTCCAAGGCTTCACAGCTCGGTGATTATATTCCGAGTAAGCTTGCAATGGATAAGGACGAAAAGGTCATCTTTATGAAGTGCATAAAGGGTAACGATTACAGTAAAGGTAACTTTATGTTCTTCTTTGAAAACGGAAAGGGAGTCAAGGTCCCCGTCCTCGCATACGAAACAAAGACTAACAGAAAGAAACTCGTCGGAGCATTCTCCGATATTTCACCTATAGTTAAAATAATTTATGAGGAAGATCCGGTAGAGCTGCTGTTTATATCGAATGCAAAGCGCGGAATCGTAATAAGCAGTAATCTTGTGCCGGTAAAGGCATCGAGATCGTCGCAGGGAGTAAGTATATTCACTCTTAAGGGCGGACAGAAGCTTGTCGATGTGCTTGTTGATTTCGCAGATAAATTCACAAGCTCAAAGTCGCTTAAGAAGATAAAGATACCCGCAACAGGCATAGCAATAGAGGAATACGATGCCGAAAAACAGCAGATACAGCTTATCTGATAAGCAGAAAATCAATATAAGGAGGTTTGCTAATGTCTAATCAAAACGGACAACCGAATAAGAAATCACCGTCAATGCGTGAGCTTCTGATACGAATAGTAGCAGGAATACTTTGCTTTCTTATGGTTTTCTCTCTTCTCGTTGTAGTGATCAGTGCGTATGAAAACCGCGCAGTCGATCTGAGAATCGGAGAAGAAGTTGACGTCGGACTTTTCTATTCGGATCATTTGGCAGAAAGCTTTACTGCAAGCACCGAGAAGGGATTTCGACTCGAGATCCCTTCCGACGAGGGCACACTTACCTTCGATAATGCAAGTGAGATAAAGTCGATTTCTGTGGCAAGCGGAGAAAATCTTCTTAAAAACGGAGGCGCTTACGTAAGCGCAGGTAAAAACACGGATATACACGTGGGCGGATACCGCATAATGGTGTCATCCTACTCAACAAAGGTTGGCGGATCGGCAGATAAGGATAATATCCTTCTTTTCAGACCGACAACATCGACTACCGTCGCGTTTGATAAAGACAATATCGGCGGATATATAAAAAGAATATCAAATACGGTCGAAACGCTTGGAAGCCACGCTTTTCCGGCATATATAGACGGAAAATATTACGTTTGCCTGGGCGCATTTGAAAGTAAAGAAAAGGCGGAAGCATTTTTAGAATCGTTCGGCAATTCGTACGTTTGTGAATATACGATAACAGAACCGGATAAAAAAGCATATTCGGTCATAGATTTTCAGACAAATAAGGTAATATTCCATTTCTCGGGAATAAAATCTCTTTCGGTCACTCCGGTCGCAAATGCACCATTTTCCGCAAATGGCGGAGACGAGTATTACGGACGCCTGCTTTTAAAGAAAAACGGAGAAATCGGATTCGAGGTCGTGAATACGCTCTGTATGGAAGAATACGTGGCATCAAGACTTGCATCTACGGTCGATCCCGAGTGGAATATAGAGGCACTCAAGGCTGTCGCAACGGTAATACGTACAAACGCTTATGCGGGCATCGGCGATAAGTCGGCTCATAAAAATGACGGCTTTGATTTCTGTACCGATGCGCACTGCGGCGAGTATCACGGATGCGGAAACGTAAATGAAAATGCCGCATCTGCAGTGAATTCCACGCAAAATGCGGTAATAAAGAGCGAAGGTGAGCTTATAAACGCGGTGTTTGGCACAAGCTATCCGGGTGCGACTCTTTCTCTTGAAGATGCATACGGAGAAATACTTTCGTCAAGCGGAAAATATCTCACGGGAAGACTTACCGCATGGGAAAAATTTGAGGAAAGATATGCGGGAAGCTGGCAGAGCGAGGTATCTCCGTACGAGCTTTACGAAATGCTTTCACAGAGAGTTTCTGACTGTAAGCTTGAAGGAAATATTTCGGAGATAAAAATAACAAAACGCTCGGAAAACAGCGTTTACGTTACGGAAATTGAATTCACCGATATATTCGGAAATAAGCTGACTCTTAGCGGAAGTGAGGTAATAAGAAACCTTCTTTCGGGAATCGTGAAAGGCGCAAGCTTTAACGTCGGAAAGTCGGGCGAAGAGATAAAAGAGACAGTGCTTAAGTATGACCCCGAGTCAAAGAGCACGGCGGCATCGGAAAGGGCGGTAAAGCTTGAAGGCGCATACGGCAATTTTATCTTTGCAGGACACGGAAGCGGAAGCGGACTCGGAATGAGCCTTAACGGCGTAAACGATATCGTAAATAACGGATATTCGTACGAAGATGCGTATATAGACGTTATAAATCTCTATTATACCGACGTGACCGTGGAAAAAATAAAATCAAATGATCCGGATGAAATATAATTTCAGGGAAGAGCAGTACGTCGGATGATCAAATTAAAGAAACAAAAAACTCACTACTTTAAAAAGTAGTGAGTTTTTTCTGTTAAATGTGGGCCCCGCCGTACCGTGGGTCAAGAAATATAACCCTGCCTATCGCCAGGGTGGTGTCCTCTCCGATGCTTTATGGTGCTCCCAACGTCTTAAGATAGACCGTGACGTAAGCAGGGTCTAAATAAGGAGGTCTGCACTCCGGCGCGGAAGTTTATCCGGACTCCATTATCATTTTGTAGGTTTATTTACCTGACATTTCCACGCATAAAGCAGGAAGCCCGATAACAGAATATTCGGAAGGATGCCGGAAAATACCTTTATCAGCCCGGCATCTTCCGCTTTTCTTTCCGATATTATTGTGCTCAGAAAA
This sequence comes from Clostridia bacterium, assembly GCA_017532425.1. Lineage (GTDB taxonomy): Bacteria > Bacillota > Clostridia > Oscillospirales > CAG-272 > SIG672. The sequence continues at coordinate 11,139 of JAFXJH010000132.1, forward strand.
ATGAATTTTAAAAGCGGAAATTTAAACCGATTTTGTCAGATTATTCTGCGTCGTAATCGATCTCGGAGAAGAGCATATCGTCGAAGATATCAGCGATGCGATCGTACTCGTCATCGTCCTCGATTGTAACGAGAGAAACGCCACCGTCGTCCTCTTCCTCAACCTTGAGAATAACGTATTCCTCAGCCTCGGAGCCGTCCTCGTTAATGGGAGCGAGAGCGTAGTAGATAGAGCCGTTGTCATCCTCGTAGGTTTCGATAAGCTCGAACTTGGATTCTGTTCCGTCCTCTTCGTCTGTAAGTGTGAGTATGCCGAATTCCTCTTCGGGAAGCTCGTTTGCATTCTTTATTTCATCGTTCATTGGTATCACGTTCCTTTCTTTATTTTGTAACTCTATTGTACACTATTTTGTGTTTTCTGTCAACGGGTTTTTGCGATTTTTATTACATTATTATTTTCGGAGAAAATATTGAATTTAGTAAAAAAGTATGATAAGATGTAAATAAGTAAAAATAAGGAGAAGTAAACAAATGAGATCATACAAAGATATAGTTTACAAAGAGATAGACGGACAGTCGCTTGCACTTGATATCCATATTCCCGAATGTGAGGAGTTTTCCGTGTTCATCTTTTTCCACGGAGGCGGACTCGAGGCGGGAGATAAAGATGCTGCGAATATTTTTGCACCGTATCTTGCTGAAAATAAAATAGCAACCGTTTCGGCAAACTACCGTATGTATCCGAAGGCTGAATTCCCCGACTATCTGATGGATTCTGCAGACGTTGTCGATTACGTCAAGAAAAATATATCGAAATACGGAAAATGCGATAAGATATACCTCGGAGGAAGCTCTGCGGGTGGATATATCAGTATGATGCTTTGCTTTGACGATAAATATCTCGGCGCACACGGTATTAAGCCGACAGATATTGCAGGATACGTTCATAACGCGGGTCAGCCGACGTCGCATTATAATATTCTTCGCGAAAGAAAGATAGACTCGAGAAGAGTTATAGTAGACGATACCGCGCCACTCTATTTCATTTGTGAAAAGGAATATTCTCCGATGCTCTTTATCGTGTCCGAGTTTGATATGACGAACAGATACGAGCAGACCCTTCTTACAATGTCCACGCTCAGACATTTCGGACAGGGCGATAAGATAAGCTATAAGTTTATGGAAGGCAAAAGGCACTGCCAGTATGATGGCGAAAGAGATGAAAATTCGGTAAGCGTTTTGGGTAAAATGATCCTTGAGTTTATAAAAAATACTGAAAATAAATAAAAATATCGGGAAGGTGACCCTTCCCGATATTTTTTCGGCCGAATAAGCCTGATTTTGCTTTTATTCCTCTGCTGTGTCAAGAAGAGGGGATCTTTCTCTGAAGAGCAGAGAAATACACCAGATTGCGGCTACGCCAACGAGAGAGTAGACTATTCTGCTTCCTACCGCGTCTTGACCGCCGAAAATCCAGGCTACAAAATCATAGCCGAAAAAACCGATGCTGCCCCAGTTGAGTCCTCCGACTATTGAGAGGAGAAGGGCTATTCTGTCTATAATCATTTTTTCAGACCTTTCTGCTAATATGCTCATATACTTTTTTGAAATTTTTAAGCTGTTGAGCGCAAAATTATTTTGCGTAGTAAATATGTTTTTATTCGAAAAATCAGTTAGCAAAAAATGTGAAAAAATAAAGCACTTATGCGAAAAACATAAGTGCTTTTGGATTTTGTGATCTTTTATGCGGCGGGATTTTCTGGAGCTTCTTCAGCTACGGGAGGAAGGATCTCCACACCGAAGGTGATGTTTATGCTGCCCGATTCTACGGTGATCGTCATATTGCCGGGAAGCGTGCCGAGAGTTTCCTCTGCGGATTCGTCCTTCTGACCGATCTCAGTCTCGTTTTCGGTTATAACACCCTCTGTGATCTGTATTTTGCGGAAGTAGGAGGTTCTGTCGTATTTGGTAGACATGATGAGATTGCTTGTTCCGAGCTCAGCCTCGATATTTCTGAAATCGGTATTGAGAAGAGAAATTTCGGAGGATTCGGTGTCAAGCACGATGTTTTCTGATACAAAGTTGTTTGTAATGAATTTGGTTTCCTTTGCGGAATATTCGAAGATATTCGCGGAAGAATTTCCGACAGATATTTCAGATCCCGATCCGGATACGGACATCGAAGCAACGTTAAGATTGCTTATTTCCGCATTACTGTTTACGACCTTTACCGAAACGTCGCAGTTCTTGTCAAGGTCAACAAGACGAAGTGTTGTGCCTGTGTCGACCGTAACGCTTACCTGAGATATTTCAGCGTCTGCACCGAGATAAATGTGGATCTCCTGCTGTGCGTCGGATGTGTCGTACGTGAAGAATGAGCGAAGAGTCTTCCATACTCCGCTGAAGGTTACGCCCGTTCCGTCGAGGTTGAAGTAATCGAGGAAGGATATCTGGTTGGATACTGTGAGTACCTTTTCACCTGCTGCGGCGATGTATGTGTTTTCGTTGAAGTTTACAAGTGTTACGGAGGATGTTTCGGCGTTTCCGTGGATCTCTACCTTGCAGTCTGATATATCGATATCTACCTTAGAAAAAGTCTGACCGGTGAGGAGAAGCTCTGTGACAACGTTACCGTCCTCTGAAAGCGATGTGTTGCCGTCGATGGCAGCATCGTTAGGTGCAAGCGTTCTTGCGTGTGTGCAGAGGAAATATCCTCCGATTATAAGAATAATAGCGATAAAAATACTTATGACAGATGCCGGTTTCACAGTCTTTCACATCCTTTCCTTACCTTTTCGGCGAGACGTTTTACTCCGGTGAAGAGGAGCTTGAAAATAAGGGCTGCTTTGGAAAGAACCCAAGGAATAAGACGGACGGCAATGTTATAAAGAAGCACCGAAATGAGTACGGTAGCACCGATTATGATAAGAGCGAGTCCGATCTCGTGGATACCAACGTAGCGCGGCTCCTGCATTATCTGCGTTGCACCGTAGAGAAGGGCAACGAGAGAGGTAAGGCTTCCGCCGAATACAACGCAAATGATTGCGAGTATGATTGCAAGCACGACAGCCGCCAGAGCAAAGTAGATAGATACGAGTGCTCCGATAGATACAAACGCAAGTATCAGTAAGAGAGGAAGCGAAAGTACCATAATAAGCGTAAAGATTATCGACGGAGTTTTTGCATCAGCCTTGGCAGAAATGGATGAAAGAAGAGTCTTCTTTTCGGCAAGTGCTCTGCTGTTTGCAGATACGGGCATCATTTCCATACTTACGACGTCGTCGCTGTTTTTTGCTTTTTTGGAAGTTTTTTTGACTGCTTCATCCTTTTTAACAGCCTTTTTCTCAGGCTTGGGCTCAGCTTTTTTGACAGGTGCTTTTTCTTTTTCACCTGAAGGCTTCTTTTCTTCGGGTGCGGCCTTCTTTTCGGGCTTTTGATCCTTCTTTATGGGATCAAGCTTTCGTGTTTCTATTATTACTGTGTCCGAAGGATCGACCTCGATCTTCTTGGACGTAGGAGCGCTTGTCTGTCTTGTGCGTGCGAGATATTCTTCCACGGAAGATCTTACAAGCATAGAGACGTTTTCGCTTTCCGCGCTCTTCTGAAACTCTTCATCGGGAAGGGAAACAAGCTTTTCGGATAGAAGCTTTGTTTGTTCTTCTACGAAATCCGCAGAGACCTTTTCGGCGCGCAAGGCACTTTCAAAGGTTTCTAAAAATTCTTGTTTTGTCATTTCGTCCTCCTTGAATAATGTAAAATGGACTTAATTTATAAAGTTATATCAATTATTTGCAAAAATGCTATTGAATATTTTACCAAAAACGGTTATACTGTATTTCGTAATCAAAAATGCCGAAAGGATACCAAATATTTTATGAGAATGCGAAAAAAGAAAAACAGCGAAGCAAGACTTGAGGCTTGCGCAGAGCTGATAATAAATACACCCGATGATCTTGAAGCCTACCGCGACCGATTTCCCGTATGCCTTGAAATAGGATGCGGAAAGGGCGGATTTATACGCGACACGGCTAAAAGACATCCCGACAGACTCTTCATTGCCGCGGAGCTTCAGACGTCGGCGATTATTACAGCTCTTGAGAACTCAAAGGCTGCAGAGCTTACAAACGTTCGCTTTATGAACGTAAACGCAATGAATCTCGGCGAATTTTTCAAAAAGGGAGAGGTCAAAGAGATCTACCTAAATTTCTCCGACCCGTGGCCTAAAAAGGGACATACCAAGCGCAGACTTACGTACCGCGACTTTCTGAACGTTTATAAAAACATTCTGTCAGATGACGGCGTCATAAAAATGAAGACCGATAACGACGGACTTTTTGAATTTTCTCTTGAAGAATTCAAAGAATGCGGATGGACGCTCGATAAGATAACATACGATCTACACTCCGAGCCTTATGCCGCCGACAATATTATGACCGAGTACGAGAAGAATTTTTCCTCGCAGGGAATAAATATCAAGGCACTTGAGGCGAGATTTATTGCTTCGGAGGAATAAGCACCGTAAGTACTTGATCCTTTCTAATTTTTCGGATATTTCTTGCCGATAAGAATATAGAGCGGACAGATCATAGCATATGCGAGAACATATATCATGATCATAAGATATGCTCTGTATCCGAAATCGTATCCGGCAAGCGCGGAGACTATAACGGTCGAAAGGAATACCGCGAAGAAATGCAGGACCACCTTGAGCGCAAACTTTATCTTGCGATGATCGAAAATGAGATCGCAGGAAGAAAGAAAGAGCGAGAATAAGTAGATAACAGCAGAATTTTTCAGCGTTATTGCCTGCTCGGTTTCGCTTGTCAGATTTGCAAAGCAAAGAATTAGAAAGTATATCACCGTAAAGATAACGGCAGAAGGGGTAAGTATTTTTTTAGAAATATAGCTCCAGAATTTATGCATTTCCGAAATCCTCTGTCAAAATTGCTTTATAGAGTCTATTATACCACAGATTTTTCACTTTTCAAGTGCTGAAATACAAAAATTACATATTGTTAAAATTTGACGGCGCGGTATCGTAAAAGAGATACCGTGCCGTCTCTTCTTTCGTCTGAAAAAGGGTGGCTCGGTTATATAATATATAAATATTACATATTACGATGGCATAAAATTTATAATATTTATTGACATATTTTGAAAAGGGGTGTATAATATATAGGAATATGCAAAAATATGCAAAAATTTTATACATTACTTTGGAAGGATATTATGACAAGAAGAGAAGCAAGAGAAGCACTGTTTACACTTATATACGAAATGTCGTTTCACAAGGAAAATGAAGCAAGTGAAATTTTTGAAAAGGAAGCAGAGCAAAGAGATCTGGGAGACCCCTACATAAGCGAAGGTCTTTCGGGAACGTTTGCACATATAGAGGAGATAGACTCTCTTATTTCGCAAAACGCAATAGGATGGAAGCTTGAGCGACTTTCTAAGGTGTCGCACGCTATTCTCCGCCTTGGATGCTATGAGATGATCTATACCGATCTTCCCGTAAGAATAGCTATAAACGAGGCTGTTGAGCTCGCAAAGAAGTTCGACCACGATCAGGCACCGTCGTTTATAAACGGAATACTCAATTCTATCGCCGACAAGAACGATCTCAAGTCGAAATCGGAAAATAACTGATATGCTTTATCTCGGTATAGACACAAGTAATTATACAACGTCTGCGGCAGTCGTGTCCGATGACGGAACGATAGTCGCAGATTCTCGTCTGCCCGTCAAGGTCGCGTCGGGCGGTCGCGGAATACGCCAGTCGGATGCGGTGTTTGCACACGTCAAAAATCTCCCCGAGGTTATGGCGGGTATAGGCGATATAAGCTCATCGCTTGCGGCAATCGGCGTGTCTTACGCTCCGCGCGATATAGAGGGCTCTTATATGCCATGCTTCCTTTCGGGAGTAGCCGCGGCAAAGAGCGTGTCGGCAACGGCGGGAAAGCCTTGCCTTGAATTCTCACATCAGGCGGGACATATCGCGGCGGCGGTTTGTACTGCGGGAAAAGAAGAGCTGCTGAACGAAAAGTTCATAGCATTTCACGTTTCGGGCGGCACTACAGACCTTATGCTTGTAGATAGGCTGAATATAACGCAGATAGGCGGAACGCTCGACCTTAACGCGGGTCAGGCAATAGACCGCGTGGGAGTTATGCTCGGTCTTGAATTTCCCTGCGGAAAGGAGCTCGAAAAGATCTCCGCACCGCTTGACAGCGTAAAGCCGATGTCGTCGGTCAAGGGCACGGAGTGCAATCTGTCCGGACTTGAAAACCGCGCGGCAGATATGCTGAAAAAGGGTGAAGCACCCGAAAATATAGCGGCGTTTACCCTCGGAAGCGTGCTCGCTACACTTGATAAAATGTGCGAAAACGCGATAAAGGAGTACGGTAAGCTTCCCGTGGTTTTTGCGGGAGGAGTTACCGCAAATAAATATATAAAGGACGCGCTTGAGAAAAAATACAGCGCGATTTTCACCGCTCCCGATTATTCGAGAGATAACGCGGTGGGGATAGCATATCTCACACGAAAAGCGGTCTTGGGGATATAATTTATGATAAGCGAAAGAGAATGTCCGATACTTACGGTATCGCAGATAACACAGTATATAAAGGCGATGTTCTCCTCGGACGTTCTTGTTCAAAGTATTTCGGTCAGAGGGGAGATATCCAACCTCGTCGAGAGGGGCGGTCATATGTATATGACGCTAAAGGACGAGGGCGCAGTCATAAAGGCGGTAATATTCCGCTCGTCGCTTGCAAGGATAAAATTCAGACCGGAAAACGCGATGAAGGTCGTCGCTCACGGACGGATAAACGTTTATGAGCAGAGCGGACAGTATCAGCTTTATATAGATATGCTTGAGCCGGAGGGCATAGGAGCACTCGCGCAGGCATACGAGCAGCTTAAGAAAAAGCTGGAGGCCGAAGGACTTTTTGACATAAAATATAAGAAAAAGCTTCCGCAGATACCGAGTACGGTAGGTGTGATAACATCTCCCGCAGGTGCGGCGGTAAGAGATATAATAAACATAATGACAAGGCGTTTTCCGCTTTCGAAAATGCTGCTTTATCCCTCGCTCGTGCAGGGAGACGGCGCGTCAAGACAGCTTGCAGAGGCAGTAAGATATTTTAACAGAACGCGAAGCGTTGACGTTATCATTATAGGACGAGGCGGAGGCTCGATAGAGGATCTCTGGGCGTTTAACGATGAAAGCCTCGCAAGAGAGATATTTGCATCGGAGATACCGGTAATTTCGGCGGTAGGACACGAAAGCGATTTCACGATATGCGATTTCGTTGCCGATATGAGAGCGCCCACCCCCTCGGCGGCGGCAGAGCTTGCCGTGCCCGACTCGGCAGAGCTTGAGTCAAGGATACTGAGCTTTGAATCGCGTATGAAAAGTACGCTTGCAGGAAGGCTCACAAGAGCGCGAAAGGAGCTTGACTCGCTGAGATCAAGACGCGTTATGCGTACTCCGAGTGCACTTCTTGACGATAAAAATATGCGCCTTGCTGCTGTGACAGAAAAGCTTGAGAGCGCATACGGTAAGATAATTTCAGATAAAAAAGCGGAATTTTCGAAGAAAATATCACAGCTTGAGGCACTCAGCCCGCTTGCGGTGCTGTCAAGAGGCTACGCTGTGGCTCTTGATGAGAAAGACTCTCTTGTAAGATCTGTTTCCGACGTTAAAGAGGGAGAAAAAATAACAATTCGTGTGTCTGACGGAAGGATAATCGCCGAGGTTTGCGGCGCGGTAAATGAATAATGGCTGAAAATATAAAAAATATAAACGCTCAGAGCTTCGAGGAAATGCTTGCCGAGCTTGAAAAGATAGTCTCACAGCTTGAAAACGGAGAAGCAACCCTTGAAGAAGCTCTTGAAATGTATAAAAAAGGCACCTTGCTTGCATCAAAGTGTGGAGAGCTGCTTGATAATGCGGAAAAACAGATAAAAATACTTGTAAACGGCACAAACGGCGAAATGACCGAAAACGACTTCGCGGGTAACGAGATATGAAAGAAAACACCTTTAAAGCTCTGCTCGCGGAGCGTGCGGAAAAAATAGAAAAAAAGCTCGATGAGCTTCTGTCGAAAAAGGATGACGATTTTTCCGTGCTTACAGAAGCGTCAAGATATTCTGCGCTCGGAGGCGGAAAAAGAATAAGAGGCTTCCTTGCAACCGAATTTGCAAGGCTTGGCGGCGAGAATTCTGATAAAGCACTCGTTTACGCATCGCTTGTCGAGATGATACACGCGGCATCGCTGATACACGATGACCTTCCGTGCATGGATGATGACGATATAAGACGAGGAAATCCGTCGTCGCATATCGCATTCGGAGAGGCGACAGCCCTGCTTGCAGGTGATGCGCTTATGATATATCCGTACGAGGTGATAGCCTCTATGGACGGCGTATCTGCCGAGGAAAGGCTTGAAGCTGTGAAGATACTTTCAGAGGCTTCGGGTATGTACGGTATGATAGGCGGTCAGCAGATGGATATTTCGGGCGACGTGCGCACAGAGGAAAAGCTTGTGAAGCTTCAGAGTCTCAAAACGGGCAGAATGATACGTGCAGCCTGCCTTCTCGGATGTATAGCCTCGGGGCATTTTGAGGGAAGTAAGCTTTATAATGCCGCAGTAGTATATGCCGACAGAATAGGACTCGCGTTTCAGATAATAGACGATCTTCTTGACGTTACGGGCGACCCGAAGCTTCTCGGAAAGAATATCGGTATGGATGCGAAAAACGATACGGTAACCTTTGCAAAGCTCTTCCCGTATGAGGAAGCCTTCGATAAGGCGGCTACGTATACGGCAGAGGCTTGCGCGGCGGTGTCTGAATTCAAGTCGTCCGAGATACTTGTCGACCTTGCGAAAAATCTTCTTATGAGAAACAGCTGATATACTATGAGAATAGATAAATATCTTTTTGAAAACGGATACGCTCAAAGCCGTCAGAAGGCGAGAGAGATAATAGAAGCCGGTATGGTATACGTTGATAAAAAGCAGATAACCAAGCCGTCTTACGATCTTGATCCCGAAACAAAGGAAATAGAGGTTACGGGAAAGCCGTATGAATACGTCAGCAGAGGCGGAGTTAAGCTTGAGGGCGCACTTGATCATTTCAAAGTCGAGGTAAACGGTCTTGTCGCTGCAGATATAGGCTCTTCAACCGGCGGATTTACAGATTGCCTTCTGAGAAGAGGCGCGAAAAAGGTCTTTGCGATAGACAGTGGGACAAATCAGCTTCACGAGTCGCTGAGAAATAACGAAAAGGTCGTTGTGATGGAGAATTTCAACGCAAGGGCACTTGATCTTGAGTCTCTCGGCGAAAGGGTGGATATAGCGGTCTGCGACCTGTCGTTTATTTCGCAGAAGTATATATATATTCCGCTTACGAAAATTCTGAAGGACGGCGGGCTGTTTGTGAGCCTGATAAAGCCGCAATTTGAGGCGGGAAGAGAATACCTTTCAAAAAACGGAATAGTAAAAGATAAAAAAATACATAAAAGAGTTATAGAAGCTCTTGTAAGCGAGGCGGCAGGATCAAAGCTTTATTGTCGCGGAGTTATAACCTCCCCTATACAGGGTGGGGACGGAAACGTCGAATATCTGGCACTTTTTGAGTTTTCCGAGGAAGAAGACGTAAAGCTCGGAGATTTTGAAATGCCCGACGGTATCTGAAATATTTCTGAAGTAATGAGTAACGGAGGCTGCAAAATGGAATATAGATTCAGCAAGATAGCGGTGCTTCCGAATCTATCAAAGGATAAGGAGCTTGTGTATACAAGAGAGCTTGTTTCCTACCTTGAGAAAAAATACGAGGTCCTTCTCTTAGATGAGTTTTCACATATTGCCCAAAACGGCTCGGTGAAGGCGGTAAGCGAGGATGTCTTTTACTCGCAGGCGGATCTTATTATCGTTCTCGGAGGAGACGGCTCGATACTGCGTGCGGTAGATAAAGCCGCAAAGGCGTCTGTGCCGATAATAGGCATAAATCTCGGACATCTCGGATATATTGCGGAGATAGAGACCTCCGATATACCGAGGATAAACGAGATCCTTTCGGGAGAGCTCTGGATAGAGGAGCGGACGATGATAGAGGCAGAGGTAGTGCGCGGAGGAAAGACTGTAATGTCGGGAATACTCGGGCTGAACGATGCGGCTATCGTGCGCGCAACCGGTCTCGGAGTGGTCGAAACAGAGCTTTACTGTAACGGAGAAGCGGTGTATAAATACAGAGGCGACGGAATCATAGCGGCGACGGCAACGGGGTCGAGCGCATACTCGATGTCGGCAGGCGGACCGGTTATGGACACACAGCTTGATTGTATCTCAATAACACCGATATGTGCACACTCACTGAGATGCCGACCGATAGTCTTCTCGGGCAGATCGGTATTTGAAATAATAAGCCGTGCAACTCCCGACCACGCAAAGCTGTCGGTAGACGGCGCAGAAACCTGCGATCTTGAGGATAACGATATTGTCAGAATAAAAAAATCCGAGTACGTTACCCGACTTATAAGAGTGGGAAAAAGCGGATTTTGCAGTATACTTTACCGTAAGATGTCTGATATATAAGTATTATGAGGAGTAATGACATGAAAAATGACAGACAGGCAAAAATACTTGAGCTTATAAACAAATATGATATAGAAACGCAGGAGGTACTGCTTGCAAAGCTGAGCGAGGAAGGCTTTGAGGTAACTCAGGCTACGGTATCGAGAGATATAAAGGAGCTTAATATCGTTAAGATCTCGATGAAAAATTCGGGATATAAATACGCAATTAAGAGCAGTAACGAGGACAGACCGAGCGCAAAATACGCAAATATTCTTCGTGAGGCGGCACAGTCGGTCGTTTCGGCGGGAAATCTTGTGATAGTAAGAACCTATTCGGGTATGGCAGACGCGTCCGCGGCGGCTATCGACCTTATGTGGCACTACGATATTCTCGGAAGTATTGCGGGAGACGATACTATATTCGTTGCAACGGCGGATAACAGATCCGCAGAGATCCTCGCAGGAAGAATAAACGAAGTGCTTCGCAGTAAAAACTGATTTTTGTAGAAAAGACGAAGGGAGGCGGAAAAGATGCTCACCTCTATGCATATAGAAAATATAGCGGTAATAAAAAGTCTGGACGTTGACTTTTCAAGGGGATTTTCGGCGCTGACAGGCGAAACGGGCGCAGGAAAATCGATACTTATAGATTCGCTTAATATGCTGCTCGGAGCAAAAACAGAAAGGGAGCTTGTCAGGACGGGAGAAAACAGCGCCTCTGTTTCGGCAATCTTCTCGGATATTTCACCCGAGAGCGCAGAAAAGCTGTCAGCACTCGGCATTGAGCTCGACGAAGAAGGCTCTGTGTTTATCCAGAGAGCAGTAACGGCAGACGGAAAATCAAGATCAAAAATAAACGGATGCACGTATCCCCTTTCGATGCTCAGAGAGGTCGGTGCGCTGCTTGTAAATATACACGGACAGCTTGATAACCGCGATATATTCGATGAAAAAGCTTATACCGATCTTCTTGATTCTTACGCAGGTCTTTATCCGCTGAGAGAAAAATACCGCGAGGAATACAGAAAGATGACGGCGGTACTTTCGGAAATAGAACGTCTTTCAAGCGATGAACGCGAAAAAGAGCGTAAGACCGAGCTGCTGAGATATCAGATAGACGATATAGAATCTGCGGGACTTAAGCCGGGCGAGGAAGAAGAACTCGATAACGAAAAAAAGGTGCTCAAAAATTTCCGTCAGATAGCAAAGCAGGTAAGCACGGTCTACCGTGCGCTGTATAAAAACGATAAAGGCATGTCGGCTTCACGTCTTGTAGATATTGCACACGATACTCTCGAGACGATGACAGAATTTGTTCCCGAGGCGGCGGAATATGCTGAAAAGCTGTATGAAATAAGCTTCGAGATGGAGCATATCGCAGAAAACGTGCTTGCCGCACTCCCGAGAGAGCATAGCGACCCCGAAAAGCGCCTTGATGAAATAGAAACAAGACTCGACACGATCCATAAGCTGAAGCGTAAATACGGAAGTACGCTCGAGCAGGTGCTTGAATATCTTGATAAATCGAAAAAGGAACTCGATGAGATACTTCTTTCGGACGACAAAATAAAAGAGCTTGAAAAAGAGGTAGTTGTCTACCGTGCAAACGCTCTGAAGCTTGCAAAAGAGCTTTCCGAAAAGAGAAGCATAGCGGCAAAGGAGCTTTCCGAAAAGATAAGTGCGGAGATACGCTTTCTCGATATGGAAAAGGTCAAATTCTCGGTGGACGTTTCGCCCCTCTACGATACAAGAGGAGAAGCAAACTTCACGAAAGACGGAACGGATAAAATCGATTTTCTCGTTTCGACAAACCCGGGTGAGCCTCCGAAGCCCCTTGCAAAGATAGCTTCGGGAGGAGAAGCCGCGAGAATACTTCTCTCGATGAAATGCGTTTTGACAAGCGCGGATAAGATAGAAACGCTTATTTTCGACGAGATAGACACGGGTGTTTCGGGTAAGACCTCGCAAAAGATAGGCATAAAGCTCAGAGAGCTCGGAAGATCTATGCAGATACTTTGCATCACGCACTCTGCACAGGTGGCGGCAACCGCCGAAAATCACTTCAAGATAAAGAAAAATACGGTCGACGGAAGAGCGGAAACAGAGCTTATCACGCTTGACAGAAACGGACGTATCGATGAAATATCGAGAATTATGGGCGGGGTTAATATAACGGATAAAATAAGAGATTCTGCGGCAGAAATGCTTGAAACGGCAGAAAATCTTTAAAATAAATAATAATATTTTCTTAAAATAAAGGAGTACAAACAAAATGACACTTTACGAAGAACTGAAAGCGCGCGGACTTGTTGCGCAGGTTACCGATGAAGAAGAGATCGCAGACCTTATAAATAACGGAAAAGCGACCTTCTATATAGGCTTTGACCCCACGGCAGACTCGCTTACAGCAGGACACTTTATGGCTCTCACCCTTATGAAGAGACTTCAGGATGCGGGAAATAAGCCGATCGCTCTCGTAGGCGGAGGAACGGGTATGATAGGCGACCCCTCGGGAAGAACCGATATGAGAAAGATGATGACTAAGGAGATCGTAGATCATAACTGCGAATGCTTCAAGAAACAGATGAGCCGTTTTATCGACTTTTCCGAAGGCAAAGCACTTATGGTAAATAACGGCGACTGGCTTCTCGCTCTCAACTATGTTGAATTCCTCCGTGATATCGGACCTCATTTCAGCGTAAATAAGATGCTTTCCGCAGAATGCTATAAGCAGAGACTTGAAAAGGGACTTTCCTTCCTTGAATTCAACTATATGCTTATGCAGAGCTACGATTTCTACGAGCTCTTTAACAGATACGGCTGTAACCTTCAGTGCGGCGGCGACGATCAGTGGTCTAATATGCTCGGCGGTACAGAGCTTATCCGCCGTAAGCTCGGTAAGGACGCGTATGCGCTTACTATCACACTTCTTTGCGACTCTAACGGTAATAAGATGGGTAAGACAGCAGGTAACGCTGTATGGCTCGACCCCGAAAAGACCTCTCCGTACGATTTCTTCCAGTACTGGAGAAACGTTGGTGACGCAGACGTACTTAAGTGCATAAAGATGCTTACCTTCCTGCCTCTCGAGGAGATCGAAAAGATGGAAAGCTGGGAAGGCGCACAGCTCAATCAGGCTAAGGAGATCCTCGGCTATGAGCTTACAAAGCTCGTTCACGGCGAGGAAGAAGCTGCAAAGGCACTTGCAGCAGCAAGATCTCTCTTCGGTGCAGGAAACGTATCTGCAGATATGCCTACAACAGAGCTTGAAGAGGCAGACTTCACAGACGGAAGTATATCCGTGATAAATATGATGCTCAAGGCAAAGCTTGCATCCTCGAGAAATGATGCAAGAACACTTATAAAGCAGGGCGGAATCGCGCTTTGCGACGAAAAGGTGACCGATATGAATCAGTCTGTTGCCGCTGAAGATTTCGAAAATAAGGATATCGTTATCAAGAAGGGCAAGAAGGTACACCAGAAGTTCGTTATCAAAAAATAATTATATCTTGTCTGAAAGGCGGTAAGATCTGATGAACTCGATCAAAAAAGCAAATTTTATTAAGAAATTGTCGGAAATGGCTGAAAGGGATATACTTTCGTATACCGAAAACGGAGATCTCGCTCCACATTCCACTTTCAAGATCGGCGGAAAAGCAGATTTTATCGTAAGGGTGCAGACGAGAGAAGCTCTTGTCGGCGTGCTGAAGCAAGCACGTGAAGATGGGATAAAATATACTGTAATCGGAAACGGAAGCAATATTCTGTTTTCGGATGAGAGATACGAGGGCGCGATCATTCTCACAACGGGAATGACGGCACTTTCGTGCGAGGATAATATTATCGAAGCAGAGTGCGGATATTCTTTAACCGCACTCGCTTCGCGCGCACAAAAGCTGTCGCTTACAGGACTTGAATTTGCATACGGAATTCCGGGAAGCGTGGGCGGTGCGGTGTTTATGAACGCAGGCGCGTATGACGGCGAGATCAAAAACGTCGTTACGAAAACCTACTACTATGACGTTAAAAACGATGCTTTCGGAGAATTTGTCGGAGAAGAAAACAAATTCGGATACCGCGAGAGTGTATATCAGGAAAAGGACGGACTTATCATTCTCGGAGCAAGATTTGAGCTCGAAAAGGGAGATAGCTCGGCTATCCTTGAAAAAATGCAGGGATTTATGCGCGCAAGAAGCGAAAAACAGCCGCTCGAATACCCGAGCGCGGGAAGCACCTTCAAGCGCGCACCCGGATATTTCACGGCGAAGCTGATAGATGAGGCGGGTCTGAAGGGCTATTCGGTAGGAGGAGCGCAGGTCTCCGAAAAACACGCGGGCTTTGTTATAAATCGTGGCGGCGCTACGGCAGCAGACGTTAAAAAGCTCGTTTCGGATATCCAAGATGCCGTATATAAAAACAGCGGCGTTGAGATCAAATGCGAGATAAAAATAATAGAGTAGACGGTAAAAATATATGCAGATAATCATACTTACGGGTATGTCGGGCGCGGGCAAATCGAGCGCGGGACAAGCCCTTGAGGATTTCGGATACTATAAAGTAGATAATATGCCCGTGTCGATGCTGAAGCAGTTTGCATCTCTTTGCAGTCAGTCGGGGCTTCGTCAGAAGGATATCGTTTACACGGTGGATATCCGCGCGGAAAGCGAGTTTTCTACACTGCTTAAAACGGTAGAAGAAATAAAAAAAGAATTTGACTGCTCGTTCAGAATAATTTTCCTTGATGCCTCGGATGAGGTCATCGTGGCAAGATATAAGGAGAGCAGACATATACATCCGTATATAATTTCGGATGGAATAACACTCAGTGAGGCTCTTAACAGAGAGCGAAACGTGCTTTCTGTGCTGAGAGAAGCCTCTGATAACGTAATAGATACCTCGAATATGAGAATAAGTCAGACACGCGATAAGCTTTACGAGCTGCTGAAAAACGAAAAGCCGGGAAAGTTTACGCTGACATGTATGACATTCGGCTTTAAATACGGAGTACCTACAGACGCAGACCTTGTGTTTGACGTAAGATGCTTCGCAAATCCGCATTATGACCCCGAGCTTCGACCGCTTACCGGTCTTGATAAGGTTATAAGAGATTTTGTTTTTGCGGATACAAAGGCTGTAGAATTTCTCGGAAAGCTTGACGATATGCTCAGCTTTCTCATACCGCTCTATATAAACGAGGGTAAAGCACATCTTACCGTGGCGGTCGGATGCACGGGTGGAAGACATCGCTCGGTTACGATAGCATACGAGCTTTGTAAGCTTATCGAAAATAAAATGCCCGAGATAAGGACCGTGCTTTGCCATAGAGATATAGAAAAGATAAATAAATAAAACAAATAATAGAAAATAACGAAGGGAAAACGAAAAAATGTCCTTTTCGTCAGATATAAAAACAAACGTATGCGGAGTAAATATAAAAAGACAGTGCTGTAAGGCGTCGGTGCTTTACGGAATGTTGTATCCGCTGAATGAATTCAGAGGCTCGCCGCTGAGCTTTTCGACAGATAACGAATCGGTTGCAAATCTCTTTACGGCGATGACAAAGTCTGTTTTCGGTACAAAAACTACATTTACGGTGGGAGAGCGACTTTCGAGAATGAAGGAAACGCAGAATTTCTACCGTCTTGATTATCCCGGTCTTGAAATAATGACACAGATAAACGAAAAATTCGCGTCAGAGCAGATAGTAAACGAGGAGCTCTTCAAATGCGAGGCGTGCACGGGAGCATTTCTTCGCGGTCTTTTCCTCGCTTCTGGCTCTGTGACCGACCCGAGTCACGGATATCACCTTGAATTTTCGGTGTCGAACGATAAAAAGTGCTTCGCGCTTATGGAATATCTGAATGAAAACGGCTTTCCTGCGCGCCGCACGGTAAGACGGGGCGTGCCCTCGCTTTACATAAAGGAAAGCGAAAGCATTGAGGATTTTATGACTTTTATAGGCGCGGCACAGGCATCGCTTTCTATTATGAACGCGAAAATAATGAGAGATATAAGAAATAACGTGAACAGACGTATGAACTGCGATTCGGCGAATCTCTATAAAACGACGGGCGCGGCGACACATCAGATTCACGCGATAAAGCATCTGATGGATACGGGAAGATTTGAATTTCTGCCCGATCAGCTGAAGGAAACCGCAAAGATAAGACTTGAAAATCCGCAGGCATCGCTCGAGGAGCTTGCGGCTCTGCACGAGGGAAATATAAGTAAATCGGGCGTGAGCCACCGACTTGCAAAAATAGTCGATTTTGACGACAGTAAAAAGTAAAAAATAATTTCAGAGAAAGGAGTAATACGGTATGAAAGATTTTGTTCATTTGCATTTGCACAGCGAATATAGCCTGCTTGACGGCGCGTGCCGTATTACCGATATTCCCAAAAGAGCAAAGGAGCTCGGACAGAGCGCAGTAGCAATAACAGACCACGGAGTTATGTACGGCGTGGTAGATTTTTATAAAGAATGTAAAAACGAGGGTATAAAGCCGATAATCGGATGCGAGGTCTATCTCGCCGAGGGTAGCCGATTTGATAAAAGGCATACCGGCAGATATTTTAATACCCATCTCGTGCTTCTCGTTAAAAACGAGATAGGCTATAAAAACCTTTCGTATATCGTTTCTTCTTCTTTTACAGACGGCTTTTACGTAAAGCCGAGAGTGGATATCGAGCTTCTTCGCGAGCATAGCGAGGGACTTGTCTGCCTTTCGGGATGTCTTTCGGGATATATGGCAAGGGCGATCCTTGCAGACGAAAGAGAGGATGCAGAAAAATTTGCGCTCGAAATGAAAAAGCTTTTCGGCGAGGATTTCTATATAGAGCTTCAGAATCAGGGCCTTTCCGAGCAAAAAAGAGTCATTTCCGAGCTTTATGATATCGCAAAAAAATCGGATATTCCCGTGGTAGCCACAAACGATGCGCACTATATCTCACGCGAGGACGCAAGCGTTCAGTCTGTGCTTGTTTGCGTACAGACGGGAAATAAGCTTTCGGACGGAAACCCTCTCGGATTTGAAACGGACGAGTTTTATCTGAAGAGCGGCGACGAGATGGCAGATATATTCTCTGACATTCCCGAAGCGATAGAAAACACACTGAAGATCGTAGAAAAATGTAATTATGATTTCGAATTCGGCAAGCTGAAGCTTCCGACCTATACCCCCGAGGACGGCTCGCTTCCGCGAGATTTTCTTAAGAAGCTCACATATGAGGGCTACGAAAAGAAAAAAGCCGAGGGTAAGATAGTCTTCACGGAAAAGCATAGCGAGGATGATTATAAGGCGCGTATTCTCTATGAGCTTCTTATGATCGAGAAGATGGGATATTCGCAGTATTATCTCATAGTGCGCGATTTTGTAAACTACGCAAAACAAAACGGCATACAAACGGGTCCCGGTCGAGGCTCGGGCGCGGGAAGCCTTGTAGCATATCTTGTCGGAATAACCGACGTTGATTCGATAAAGTACGAGCTTCTCTTTGAGAGATTTTTGAATCCCGAAAGAGTAAGTATGCCCGACTTCGATATAGATTTTTGCTATATAAGACGTGATGAGGTAATAAAATACGTTATTTCCCGTTACGGAGAGGATAGAGTATCACAGATAATAACCTTCGGTACTCTTGCGGCACGCGCGGCTGTGCGCGACGTCGGACGCGTGCTCGGAATGCCGTACGACGACGTTGACCGCATATCCAAGATGATACCGCGAGATATGGGCATAACGCTTAAGGATGCACTTGCCTCAAGCAAAGAGCTTGCCGCGGAATATGCGAGAAGCGTGGAGGTCAAAACTCTTATCGATTATGCCTCGAAGATCGAGGGTATGCCGCGACATTCATCTACGCACGCGGCGGGTGTCGTTATAACCAAAGACCCGGTAAGCTCCTATCTGCCGCTTGCGGTGAGCGGTGACAGCGTAGTTACCCAGTTTGATATGGATACGGTCGCAAATCTCGGACTGCTTAAGTTCGACTTCCTTGCACTTCGTAACCTTACGATAATAGCTGACGCGGAAGAGGAGATAAGAAAAACAGAGCCGAGCTTCTCGGTAGAGTCACTCGGATTTGACGATAGCGAGACCTACGAGCTCTTTGCAGAGGGCAGAACAGAGGGCGTATTTCAGTTTGAATCCTCGGGCATAAAAAGACTTCTTATGAATATGAAGCCGAAATGTATTGAGGATATAATGCTTGCCCTTTCGCTTTACCGCCCGGGACCGATGGATTCGATACCGAAATTTCTTGAAAACAGACGTAATCCGTCACTTGTTTCGTATAAAACGGAAAAGCTGCGCGATATACTTGAGGATACCGCGGGATGTATAATATATCAGGAGCAGGTAATGCAGATATGCCGTAAGATAGCAAATTATTCGTACGGCAAGGCTGATATGGTGCGCCGCGCGATGTCGAAAAAGAAAGCGGCAGAGATGGAAAAGGAGCGCGAGACCTTTGTACGGGGCGCGATGGATAATTTCATCCCCGCAGAAACGGCAAACGAGATATTTGATGAAATGGCAAGCTTTGCAAAATATGCCTTCAATAAATCTCACGCCGCGGCTTATTCGATAACCTCGTATAGGACGGCTTATCTCAAAACGCACTATGGCGCGCAGTATTATGCCGCACTTCTCACGTCAGTTATGGGATATACTCCGAAAATGTCAGAGTATATCACGGATGCGCGCACAATGAATATAAAGGTGCTTCCTCCCGATATAAACGAAAGTAAGTCTGGCTTTACGGTAAGCGGAGATCAGATAAGATTCGGACTTGCGGCAGTAAAGGGAGTGGGCGAAGCACTCGCGCAGGCGATATCGGCAGAGCGCGTGCGTGGAGGTCCGTTTAAATCCTTCGGCGATTTTGCCGATAGAATGACGGGAAGAGAACTGAACAGACAGTCGCTTCTCGCGCTTATCTGCGTAGGTGCTTTTGATAGCCTCGGAACGGCAAGAAGCAGACTTGTCGAGGCACTTGATATAGTTCTTGAAAGCGCATCGGCGGCAAAGAGAAGAAATCTTGACGGACAGCTCGATCTTTTTGCTTCTCTTTCGGACGAGGAAAGCGTTCCTTCACAGCCGAGCTATGAATATCCCGATATCCCCGAGTACGATGCAAGAAAAAAGCTTGCGCTTGAAAGGGAATATATAGGAATATACATTTCGGGAAGCCTGCTTGACGATTATTCAAAGCATATCGAAGCACTCTCTCCTATGAATATAGGATATATAAACGCAGGTGCAAACGAAGAAAATGAGGAATACGGCAGTATTTCGGATAAGCAAACGGTCACAGTTGTCGGAATAATTACGGCATCGAATAAGAAAACTACCAAAAACGGCGATATGATGGCGATAGTCACCCTTGAAGATAAGACCTCGCAGATCAGAGTGTTTGTTTTCTCGAAGCTATACGAAAAGGTGTCTGCGATAGTAAATACCGATTCGATAGTGTCGGTGGTGGGCGATATATCGCTTAAGGATGACGGTACAGCGGAAATTCTCGCACGACGAGTCGAGGTGCTTGTAAGAAACGGTGAATATTCTTCGGCGCCTGCGACCGTGCAAGAAGATAAAAAAGTCTATAGAAACGAGAGCACACAGCATAGCGAAGTAAATAAGACCGGTCGGAGCACTCCTTCTGAAAGCTATCAGACTCCCGTAAAGCCACAGCCAAGGCAGGATCTTTCGGGCGCGTCAAAGATATATATAAAGGTACCGAGCCTTGAAAGCAGACAGTACAGGAGAGCGATGGCTCTTGTGGAAATATTCTGCGAGGGAAAATGCGAGGTCATATTTTACGATAACTCGTCGTCTGCTTACAGAAGGCTTGCCTCTCCGAGACTTGAGCTTACCGATAACGTTTATAAGCTTCTCTGCGATATATGCGGGAATGAAAACGTTATAGTAAAATAAGCGATGCGAAATTTACGCTTTGTACAATTATGAACGGATAAATTTTCATAGTATTGTAGTATTATAATACTGATAATTTTTGCGAAATTGTGGTAATATAAACACAGCAGATCAATCGATAAGATATTCGAGAGGTTTTAAAGTGAAAGATAACAAAGAACTTAAGAAACAAAAAGAATGGGAAGCGGCAGGCAAGATACCTCTGGTCATAATGGGAATTATGGGAAAAGCCGTTATGACAGTCATTAACGTCATACTGACGGTCGGACTTATAGGAGTTATTGCGGCGGCGATAGTCGGATGTGCTTTCCTCATATATATTGCAAATAACGTAGATATGAGCGTTGATGATATTATTATCACAACTCAGGATAACGAGCTTGCAACGAGGCTTTATTACTATGACGACGACGGAAATCTCGTCGAGAATACAGAACAGAATATAAGCAGCGGAAGCGGAGCAACCTGGGTGGAGTACGATGACATTCCTTCATATCTCAGAGATGCTTTTATTGCAATAGAGGATAAGCGATTCTGGGACCATAACGGAGTCGACTGGATAACGACCGCGCAGGCGGCGATAGTATTCTTCGTTCCGATAGGTAACGACAGAGGCGGATCGACCCTTACGCAGCAGCTTGTAAAGAATCTGACAGGCGATAAGGACTATTCGATACAAAGAAAGATACAAGAGATATTCCGAGCGATAAACCTTGAAAAGGAGCTCGGAGATAAGCGAATAATTATAGAGCAGTACTGTAATATAGTATTCTTTGCGCAGGGTGCCGACGGAATTCAGGAGGCTGCACAGATATACTTCAGTAAGGACGCCAAGGATCTTACGCTGATAGAATGTGCGGCTATGGCGGCTATAGTGCAGAACCCCTCTTATTGGGATCCTATGGTCTATCCCGAGCATAACGCAAACAGAAGAAATCTTATACTCAAGCAGATGCTTGAACAGGGTCTTATTACGCAGGCAGAGTTTGACGGAGCGTATAAGCAGGAGCTCGTGCTCGATACAAGCTATATTCAGGAGTCATCGGGAGGCACTACGTCCTGGTATACCGATGCCGTTATAGAAGAATGTATCGATCTCTTCAAGAAAACGTACGGCGTTACTACAAAGGTCGCAGAAAGAATGCTTTTCTACGGCGGATATCAGATAGTAACGGCTCTTGACCCCGAAATACAGGAGATCCTTGAAGGATATCTTGAGGATGAAAAAAGCGAATATCTTAAATATTCGGAGGTTCTGAATCACGAAGCATCGCTTATCGTCATAGATCCGTTTACCGGACATATAAAGGGTCTTGTAGGCGGACGAGGCGAGAAGACGGCGAGCCGTATTCTTAACAGAGCAACGTCGACAACAAGATCGCCGGGATCGTCAATGAAGCCGATAGCATCTTATGCGCTTGCGCTTGATAAGGGTATTATAAATTACGGATCGGTAATGGACGATACGCCGTATACGATAGCAGGCCCGACATCCTTCTGGCCGAGAAACTCGAATAACCGTTTCGGCGGACTTGTAACTATAGAATATGCGCTTGCATATTCAAAGAACACGTTCCCCGCAAAGCTGGTTGCATCTCTCGGAATAAATACAGTTTATAAATTCCTTAAGGATACACTTGGTATAAGCACTCTCGTTCCAAGTGACAGAGTTCTTTCCTCGCTTGCACTCGGAGGTGCTACCTACGGTGTAACTCTTCAGGATATTACAACAGCATACGGAATATTCCCGGCGGGCGGTGTCTATACCTCGTCATCGACAGTCATTTCAATACTTGACTCCGAGGGCAACCTTGTCATAGACAATAAGCCGCGGCAGACGGTTGCGATAAAGGAAGAAACGGCACAGTCGATGGTAAGACTGATGAAATCGGTAATAAACTACGGTACTGCATATACCTACACCAAAAAGGTCAATAAACTTAAGCTTGAGGTGGCAGGAAAGACAGGAACGACCGATAATAACTACGATAAGTGGTTTATAGGATATTCTCCCTACTACGTTGCGGGAATCTGGATAGGCTATGACCAACCGCAGGACCTTGGAGGTACGCACGGTC
Source organism: Clostridia bacterium (assembly GCA_017532425.1). Lineage (GTDB taxonomy): Bacteria > Bacillota > Clostridia > Oscillospirales > CAG-272 > SIG672. The sequence goes on from JAFXJH010000132.1 coordinate 33,727, forward strand.
ATATTCAGCTTTGGGATGCCGTGATGGCGGATATCCATACTACGAAGATCATATCAAAGGGTGAGAAGCTGAAGGGCTTTGAAAGTGATATGCTCATAAAGGCTACCTTCTGTAAGGATTCGGGTAAGCTTATATCGGATATCTGTAAGCAGGATCCGCGCGGAAGCCGCAGTAATACGGGATACTTTACCAAGGATACACTTCCTACAGAAGAGTGTGACGTGCATATCGAGGTTAAATGGTGCGCTACCTGTAATGCACCGGCAAACGAATTCTGTCCGGCGTCCGAGACAGTAACGAGAGTTATGCTCAACGTAGACAGAAGCATGATCCCCGAGGACTTTAAGTATATGCCGACAGATACAGAGTACGTGTATAATCCGCTGCTTACCTGTACGTGTCATTTTGGAGCTGTAGAAAATCCCGACGATACAGACCCGGACGATACAGAGCCGGGAACAACTCCCGACCCGGGTACAACGCCCACCCCGTAAAACAGAATAAAAAACGTGACCGCCTCATATTTTATATGGACGGTCATTTTTTTGTTTGAGAGCGGGGTAAATTAAAAATGAAAATAAGATTTGATATAAGAAAAGAATGCTACTGCTTTGATCTGACACGGGCTGTGATCTTTTCGGCGGTCTTTGTGGCAGTAGCGATGCTTGTCGGTCTTTTTGGCGGAAGCACGCATACGTATACCTGTCTTCTTTTGCCGCGCTTTGCGCTCGGAAGAGGACTTTTCGTGATATTTTGGACGCTTTTTTATATATCCTTCGGCTTTGCGCTTGAGATAATACTGTCTGTGAACAGATGCGCGAACAGAGAAAAAGCAATATATTGCTTTCTTCTTACGGTAGCCGCGGGATATCTGTGGTTTCCGCTTTTCTTCGGAATGGGAGCATTTTTTCTTTCCTTTTTGCTGTGTAGCTTTGTGAGTATTCTGGCGTTTGTCAGCCTTAAAAAGCTTGTGCGGGTAAACAGATTTGCGTCGATAGTGATGGGAATATATTTTGTGTGGCTCTTGTACTGCAGTGCTCTGAATTTTTGCATATGGATACTGAACTAAAGATAAATAATTGATGAAAAATCCATAAAAAATATAGTATGCTCTTGAAAAAAAAGGAGGGATGTAATATAATATAAATGAATCTGAGCTGAAGGAGCGGTGTGCTTTGAAAATAATAGGTCTTACCGGAACAAGCGGAAGCGGAAAAGGATACGTTTGCTCGCTTTTTTCTTCGTACGGCATAAAATCAATAGATACGGATAAAACCGTGCACGCTCTTTACAGCGATGACGAGGACTGCAGAAACGAGCTTCGTGAAGAATTCGGAGAGGGTATTTTCGACGCGCAGGGGAATATCTGCAGAAAAACTCTTGCGTCGATAGTTTTTTTAAATAAAGAAAAGCTGATAAGACTCAATACCATAGTACATAAGTACGTTATAAAAAAGTGCGACGAAGAGAAGCAGGCGGCAAAAATGCGCGGAGAAAAGGCGTTTATAATAGACGCGCCGCAGCTCTTTGAAGCTAAAATGGAAGACTCGTGCGATATCGTGGTCGCTGTTACGGCAGACGTGGAGGTAAGACGTAAAAGACTCGCAGAGAGAGATAATCTCTCGCACGCAGATATAGAAAGAAGAATAAAAAATCAGCATACAGATGAGTTTTTTGCAGAAAAAGCAGATTACGTTATAATAAATAACGGCAAAGAAGATGTAAAATTGCAGATAGAAAAAATACTTTCCTCGGAGGACATTCTTTGAAAAGCAAACTTGAGAAAAAACTGAACGGCGCCCTGGTGTCTTTTTCGTTTATACTTCTGGCACTGCTTGTCGGCATAGTTTTTGTCGTCGCTATAGCGCTTATCGAGGAGGTGCCCGAGGTTCCCGAGGACGTTGAGGAGATCACCTATCCGATCAAATATAAAGAAGAGATAGAGGAGGCGTCGGATGAATTCGGCGTACCGAAGGAAGCAATATGCGCGGTAATATACGCAGAAAGCCGCTTTAATGCAAATGCAAAATCAGCGGTGGGTGCGCGCGGACTTATGCAGATAATGCCTTCTACCTTTAAGGATATCCAGAAAGCACTCGGTACAGACTATTCTGACGATGATCTGTATGACCCAAAAGTAAATATACGGGCAGGGACGTACTATCTTTCTTATCTCTATAAGCTGCTCGGCGATTGGGAGCTCGTTCACGCGGCGTATAACGCAGGCATCGGCAACGTGTGGAGCTGGCTTGACGACGACAGATATTCAAAAGACGGTAAGCTTACCGATATTCCGTTCAGCGAAACGAAAAATTACGTAAAAAAAGTGGCACTCGCCAAAGAAAAATATAAAGAGCTTTATTTTTCAAAATAAAAAAGTTTAAATATATTAAGGAGAACTTAAATTATGATGAACGTAAACAAAGAAGAGCTTGACGCGCTCAGAAGCAGTCTTACGTATAAGCGTAAGAACGTTTATTCCTGCGTTACAGAGGAAGAGATCGAAAAGATCAACGAGTATGCAAAGGGATACTGCGATTATCTCGATAACGCAAAGACAGAAAGAGAAGCGGTAAAAACTTCTGTTGCAATAGCAGAGGCAAACGGATTTGTGCCCTATAACTTCGGCGATAAGCTCGAAGTAGGCGGCAAATATTACTATAATAACCGCGGTAAGTCGCTCTATCTTTTCAGAATAGGAAGCGAAAACGTAGAAAACGGTATAAGAATTTCTGCCGCTCATATCGACTCGCCCAGACTCGATCTCAAGCCGAGCCCGGTTTATGAAGAGGGTAATATGTGCTTCTTCAAGACTCATTATTACGGCGGTATCAAGAAATATCAGTGGACGGCGATGCCTCTTGCACTCCACGGCTGTATTATCACAAGCGAAGGAAAGAGTATAGACGTTTGCATCGGTGAAGACGATAACGATCCTATCTTCTATATCAACGACCTTCTTCCTCACCTCGGAAGAGATCAGATGGCAAAGCCCGCATCTCAGGTAATTCCCGGTGAAAAGCTGAATATCCTCGTCGGATCTATTCCGCTCGGCGAAGATTCAAACGATATCAAGCTCGGAATACTCAAGATACTTAACGAAAAGTACGGAATCAAGGAAGATGACTTCCTCAGCGCAGAAATCAGCGCGGTTCCCGCATTCAAGGCAAGAGAGATCGGCTTCGACAGAAGCATAATCGGTGCTTACGGTCACGACGACAGAGTATGCGCATATCCCGCACTCAGCGCGATAATCGAAACAGAAGCTCCCGTTCATACTATTATGGCTATCCTTGCAGATAAGGAAGAGATCGGAAGCGGCGGAAATACAGGTATGAGAAGCGATATCTTCACAGACCTTATATCCGAAATTTCCATAGCTATGGGCGCTAACGAAAGACTCGTAAAGGCAAACTCCAAGTGCCTTTCGGCTGACGTAAATGCAGCATATGATCCCAATTTTGCAGAAGTATACGAATCCCGCAACTCCGCATTCGTTAACTGCGGCGTTGTAATGTCCAAATATACCGGCTCGGGCGGAAAGGGCGGCACGTCCGACGCATCCGCAGAGATGGTAGCCTTCGTTCGCAATATTTTCGATAAGGAAGGCGTAATCTGGCAGAGCGCAGAGCTCGGTAAGGTAGACCAGGGAGGCGGCGGAACGGTTGCAGTTTATATCGCAAGCCATAATATCGACGTTGTTGACCTCGGCGTAGGAGTTATATCCATGCACGCTCCTTATGAAGCAATCTCCAAGGCTGACCTTTATATGACCTATAAGGCATTCCTCGCATTCAATAAGTAATATAAAAGATAAGAGGCGGCATATAGGCTGTCCTAAATATGCCCTCTGTAAAGTGAAAGGAGATCGGTTATGAAGATCTATAGAATTACGGATGAAGAATTCAAGCAGTTTGGTAAGGTAGTAAATATCGACACAGCCGAAATAGTCAGCGTAGGTGAGAAATCGCCTCTTCCCGAAAACGGCACGGCGTATACGGCATCCTTCGACGCTTTCGAAGGACTTGCGATAAAAGAGCCTCTTCAGGATGAATATTTCGGACAGCTTCCCGTACAGATGGGATACTGCCGCGGTCATAATAATAAGATGAACGCTCTTGAGTGGCATAAGTGCTCGGAAATCAATATCGCAGTTACGGATATCATACTTCTTCTCGGAGACGTGAGAGACGTTGAAGCTGATAACAGATATGATGCAGCAAAGGTAAAGGCTTTTAAGGTATGTAAGGGAGAGGCTGTTGAGGTCTATGCTACAACTCTTCATTACTGCCCGATACAGTGCGCAGATACAGGATTCGGATGCGTAGTCGTTCTTCCCGTGGGAACAAATACCGCGCTTGACAAAAAGCCCGATGATCCGCTTATTATCGCAAAGAACAAGTGGCTTATAGCACACGAGGATAACGAGGCACTTAAAGCAAACGGCGCTGTTGCGACTATCTACGGAGAAAATTATACCTTCTGAGAATGAAATAAAAGACGCAAAGGCGTTGGAGTGATACTTCAAGCGGAGTGTTGGCAGGTGCAAAACTTTCGGCAGAGAACTTGTTTTCTCTGCCGATTGGTGTTATAATGGGGCTGACGAAAAGCCTCGCCCTTGGGGAGAGGTGGCGGCGGCAGGGGTTCCCGAAGCATTTGTAATAAAAATGAGAAACCGGCGATAAAGCGGAACGGTAAATAAGAATTTGATGGAGGAATACATTGTGAAAATAAACGAGTATCAAGAATTGGCAATGACAACATTAAATCCCGATTTAAGTAAAAAGGATGTTCTTATCAACAGCGTAATGGGTTTGTGCGGCGAATCTGGAGAAGCTATTGACATTGTAAAGAAATGGATGGCACAGGGACACGAACTGGATAAAGAACACTTGGCAAAAGAACTTGGCGATATTGCATGGTATCTTGCCGAAGCCGCTACAGCTTTGGAAATTCCGTTGGAAGACATTATGCAAGCAAATATAGATAAACTGAAGAAAAGGTATCCGGAAGGGTTTGAAACTAAGCGGTCGTTGGTTCGCTTGCAAGGAGACCTATAAAATCCAATTTATTGAAAAGCAAATGCCGACAGACTTAAAATCTGTCGGCATTCATTATTTGTTTACTGCGGACTTGTCCGTAGGGGAGACCTGCGGTCTTTCTCCGTGGTGTTAGGTAAACGTTTCGTAATTTCTACGATAATAATATCACGCGTTGCCTTTGAGTCTTTTTACATAAACAAGTTTAGCTTTCGCTTTCCGCTTTTTTTAAAAACGAACGGTAGGGAAGCGCAACGATAATACCAACAAACATAAGTCCTGCCCAGACGAGAATAAGATTTCCCCAACCGATGGTGGTAACAGCCTCGGCAAAGAGCGTGCTTGTCGCGGATGCCGCAGCATAGCTGAGAAAATCGAGAAATCCGGTAGCACCCGATACCATACCCGTGTCGCGAAGACTCGGACAGTATCGGCTGTAAAGCATTGTCGATGCCGCGCCTGCAGACATAATTGCAAGGACCATAAAGATAATGTTTAATACAGGGATCTTAAGGAAATAAACGGCGGTAAAGAATATCGTGGATGAAGAGAACATAATAAGTATCGTCAGATCCATATTCCGCTTCAGACGCTCGTAAATGAAGATTGCAATAAAGGTCGTGGTCGAGATTATAAAGCTTGCGACTGTGTATATGGTGGTTGCCTTGTCGTGAGGAAAGTCGAGATACTGCGAAATGTAGGTCGGAAACCAAAAGGTTACGGTAGTGCGGACTATTCCCGTAAGCATAGCAATAAATGAGAATTTGATTATTCGGTGCTTTATAAGTACCTTGATGCTTCCGCCGGATCTGCTCTTTTCAGACTTGTACTGACCGTATTTTATAATGCCCTTGCGCTCAAAGAAAAGGAAAACGCTGAAGCAAAGGGTCGCCATTACGGCAAGAATGACGCTGCTGAGCTTGAATACGTTGTTCCAGGCAAGATGAGTCGCTGCAACACCTGCAAGAGGCGTGCCTATAAAGGATGCAAAGGTATATCCTATGCTGCAGCGCGTAGCGTAGACAGGCTCTGTGTTTTCGGCTACGACCTTGGTCATAGGTCCGTATATCATGGAAAGGAAGTATCCGGTAAATCCGTAAACCGCTATCGAGGCAAATGGAATTCCGGTAATGTAGGTGAATATGAAATTTGTAACGCCCGCACAGAGAAGCCCTAAGCTTATCATATACCGAGCCTTGATCTTGTCACCGAGAGCTCCGTTTATAAGCTGGCCTAATGCGTAGCAGATAAGATAGGTCGATTCTAACTTTCCTATGTACGATTCGGAAAATCCGCCGACCTCTATCATCTGAGGCGATACCGCGCCCAAAATATTTCGCGCAAAATATACCGCGAGATATGAAACGGAGCATAACGAGCCTATGTATATGGCAAGCCGTGCTTTTTCACTTATTTTAAACATAATTACCTCTGTACTGTGATCTGTCTGATAAAGTTATTGCTTATGACTTAAAATATCGGCAAGCTTTACCGCTCCGTTTGCAAGGAATTCAATGTTTTCCTCTCGGTAAACTCTGTCCATACCCGTGTGTATCTTGTCCATATAATAGGTTCTTAATATTTTTGAATATTTAAGAGAAGCCACCCCTACACCGTAAGGAAAATTAGCTTGGTCGGACGGATAAAATACCCCCTTCGTCGCAATTTCGGTGTGAATGCCTTCGATACTTTTGAAAGCCTCGGAAAGAAGGTCTGCATACTGCTTTGATTTCTTTGTGGCAACTATAAGAATATTTTCTCCGTCGGATACGCAGTCGAAGTTGACAAGAAGCTTGTCCTTCATAGCCTTCTTGTGCTTTGAGTAAAAGCCCTTGGATCCTAAAAGTCCCGCTTCCTCAAGATCGAAAAAGACAAAAGCAACGCTTGAGCGAAGCTCATCGGGAAGAATGCTCATAGTGTCTATAAGCGTAGTTACGCCCGACGTGTTGTCGTTTGCGGTGTGCTTGTTGGCGGGTCCTGCCGTCATAAAGATCAAAAAGAGAAGGAGTATAGCGTAATATATGATCATATATATAGTAGCAGCAAGATCTGAGTCCATTCCGACGTTTCTCGCAATAGCCAAAAATATCGATCCCACGATAAGAATGGGAAGGACCATAAAGATACACACTATCGCAATCAGATATAACAGATATATAAGAAAATTTTTCGGCGTTATAAAATTCGGAAAGGGAAGGACGGGGCAGGTGTCGTAATGCGCGGTATAGATCACCTTTGCGCTGTCTACGTCACCGATAATAATGTTGTTTGCACCGAAACGCCCCTTTTCGGTGGTGAATTTGTAGCCGCCGCTATCTGCTACCGATCTTATGTATTCGGTAAAATCGCTCTTTTGCTTTTTGGATTTGCGCACCTGATATTTTTCAAAAATCGTTTTTGTGGTTTCTGTCATAGTTATTAGCCGCACCTTTACATAAACTGCCTTTAATTATAGCAAAATAAGATGATAAAGTCAAGTTCGACAGAAAATAGTCTTTGGAGAAAATCAACAAAATGAATAGGTCACTTTTGTCTGATATGTAAAAAAATGAATATTATACATTTTTTTGTTGAAAAAAGTATATAAATGTGCTATTATTGTATTTAATCAATTCTTGCCTGTATATTAATTATGAGGCAAAGTATTTTTGGAGGACGTTATGTCAAAATCAAAGAAAATCACACTTCTGGTGGCTTCTGTGATCATTCTGGCACTTCTTGTTTATGCCGGAGTTACCGATGCTACAAATAAAACGGTTGATTGTCCCGATTGTGACGGCGGTCTCGTTGACGCTATTGCATGCGAAACTTGCGGTGGCGAAAGCGTTGTTCGCGGAACACTCTGGGCACTTCTTCCTCCGGTTATAGCAATCGGTCTTGCTCTGATCACAAAGGAAGTTTACAGCTCGCTCTTTATAGGTATCCTTTCGGGCGCACTGCTTTACTCGAACTTCTCGTTTACGGGCACACTCGACAGTCTTATAAACGACGGTCTTATCTCGGCTGTTTCGGATAGTGCAGGTATCTTTATCTTCCTCGTTGAGCTCGGTATAATAGTTGCACTTGTAAACAAGGCGGGCGGATCGGCGGCATTCGGCAACTGGGCAAAGACACATATAAAGACACGTACGGGCGCGATGCTTGCAACCTTCGTTCTCGGTGTTCTTATCTTCATCGACGACTATTTCAACTGCCTTACGGTAGGATCGGTTATGCGTCCCGTTACAGACAGCAAAAAGATATCGCGCGCTAAGCTCGCATACATTATAGATGCAACGGCGGCTCCTATTTGTATGATAGCTCCTATTTCGAGCTGGGCAGCAGCAGTTGCGGCTTACGCAGAAGAAGGCGAAGGACTTTCGCTCTTTATCTCGGCGATCCCTTATAACTTCTATTCACTGCTTACTCTCGTTTTCGTTGTTGCAATAGCTGTTATGAAGCTCGACTACGGCCCGATGAAGCTTCACGAGCTTAACGCAGTACAGAACGATGACCTCTACACCTCGGGCGAAAAGAACGAGTCCGCAGACGTTGTTCCTTCGAGCAAGGGCCGCGTTATCGACCTCGTGCTTCCTATCGTAGTTCTTATAGTTACCTGCGTATTCAGCCTTGTTTACGTTGGCGGAATTTTCGATGGCAAGAACTTTATCGACGCATTTGCTGATACAGACGCAACCGTAGGTCTTCCTTGGGGCGGACTTGTTGCTCTTGTAATTATCATCGCATATATGGTTTGCCGTGGCGTTATCAGCTTTAAGGAATCTATTGACTGCGTTCCTCAGGGCTTTATCGCAATGGTACCCGCAATACTTATTCTCACATTCGCAACAGCACTTAAGAATATGACCGGCTCGCTCGGAGCTAAGTACTTCGTAGGCAACCTTATGGCAGGTCAGGCAGAGGCGCTCGGATCGCTTCTTCCCGCTATCATCTTTATCGTTGCTTGTATTCTTGCATTTGCAACCGGAACATCTTGGGGTACGTTCGGTATCCTTATTCCGATCGTTACAGCTATCTTCCCTGCAGGAAGCGAGCTTCTTATCATCGGTATGTCTGCATGTCTTGCAGGCGCAGTATGCGGCGACCACTGCTCTCCTATCTCGGATACAACTATTATGTCTTCGGCAGGCGGACAGTGCAACCATATCAATCACGTTTCCACGCAGATGCCTTATGCAATTACGGTTGCGGCTATCTCCTTCGTGATGTTCATGATCTCGGGATTTGTTCAGAATATCTGGATTTGTCTCCCTCTCGGAATCGTTCTTACTATCGGAACACTCTTTGTTATAAAGGCGGCTACAAAGAATAAATAATAGCATACATAAAATATTATACGACCTCGGTGAAATATCGAGGTCGTATTTTTTTTATATTCAACAATAAAAAATGCCCGTAAAGGCTGCTTCTCATAAGGATGTTTACTTGTGGGACGTATATTTGCACCGCAGAAAACAAAGATTAACCCCGACAGATTTTCAAGGTCTGTCGGGGTTTCTGTTTATATCCAATATCCTCTGAATATATAGCTACATAAACAACACACGCCAAAGATAACAGCAAGAGGAATTACTATAAGTAATATTCTAAGAAGTATTCTTACCCCTTTGTTATGAATGTTTTTAATTCTACCGAATGTATCGTCATATTTTGATTCAAAGGGCATGAACAGAATTGTAAGTATAAGCTCTAAAATGGCTTCCATATTTTCTCCTCTTTTCAAAGTTCGCGTTTTATCGCCAGTTTCGCCTTTGTATTACAAAGGCACATCGGGCAAAGCCCATACCCCTTTGTAGGGGCGGATTCCATATCCGCCCGTATCGGGAGCATATAGAATGTTCCCCTACGATATAGCATCATTATATCACAAATCGGCAGAGAAAACAACATCTCTGCCGAAATTTATGTGTGTCCGTAGGGGCGATTCATGAATCGCCTGTTTTTGTTTTGCGTATTTCAGCGGGCGATTCGTGAATCGCCCCTACAAAATATAAACATCCTTATGAGAAGGAGCCTAAAACGGGCATTTTTATTTTGTGTATAAACTTATTTCGTGCCGAAGAGTCGGTCGCCCGCATCTCCGAGTCCGGGAAGAATGTATCCGTTTTCATTGAGACATCTGTCAAGAGTGGATACGTAGATCTTAACGTCGGGATGCTTTTCAGCAACTCGAGATACACCCTCGGGTGCACCGATTATAGCCATAAACTTGATGTTCTTGCATCCGCGCTTCTTGAGAAGATCGATAGCATCGCAAGCGCTTCCGCCGGTTGCAAGCATCGGGTCAACGAGAAGAACAAGCTTGTCTTCGATTCCTTCGGGAAGCTTGCAGTAGTAGGTCTGAGGCTCGAGAGTTTCCTCGTTGCGGTACATACCGATGTGTCCTACCTTTGCAAGAGGGAAGAGAATATGAACTCCGCTAACCATTCCGAGTCCTGCGCGAAGTATCGGTACGATAGCAACAGAGTCATCCTTGATGATCTTCTGCTTGCAGACCTCAAGAGGGGTCTTGACGTCTATTTCAACGGTCGCAACGTCGTCCTTGAGAGACTCGTAAGTCATAAGAGTTGTGATCTCTTCGACAAGCTCGCGGAATTCCTTCATGCTTGTTTTTTCGTCACGAAGAATGGCGATCTTGTGGCTTATAAGCGGGTGGTTGAATATTGTTACGTTTTCGTAGTTTTTCATTGGGGATCCCTCTTATTTCTCTTCAGAGTTCTTTCTGCCTTTGTTGAGTACAATGTTTACAATGATACCGAGAATGAGCGCACAAGCGATGGATGTGATATATACCTTGCCAATGGACATTGCCATTCCGCCGATGCCGGGGATAAGGATTGCAGAAACCGTGAAGAGGTTTGCATTGTTTTCGAGGTCGACCTTCTGGATCATCTTGAGACCGGAAACCGCGATGAAACCGTAAAGGGTGACACATACGCCGCCCATTACGCAACCGGGGATAGAATCAAGGAATGCAACGAAGGGAGACACGAAGGAGATAAGCATGGCCATAATAGCGGTTGTTGTGATGGTAGCAACAGAAGCGTTTCTCGTGATAGCTACGCAACCAACGCTTTCGCCGTAGGTGGTATTGGGGCATCCGCCGAAGAATGCGCCTGCAACAGATCCAACGCCGTCACCGAGAAGTGTGCGGTGGAGACCGGGCTCTTCAAGAAGATCCTTGTCAATGATGGTGGAAAGGTTCTTGTGGTCAGCGATGTGTTCAGCAAATACAACGAATGCAACGGGAATATAAGCAACTGCAACTGTTGCGATGTAAGAGCCGTTAATTTCCTTAACGCCCTTGAATGCTTCAACGAATGTGAACTCGGGAAGCGCGATGAAGGTCTTGAGGCTTACTCCGCCGTCAACGAGAGCCTTGAAGGGAGCAAAATCAATAACCTTGATAGCATCGATTCCTGCCGCATAGCCGATAACTGTGAAAATGAGAGCAACAGCATAGCCTGCGAGGATACCGATAATGAAAGGGATGAGCTTGGTCATCTTCTTGCCGTATGTGGAAGCACAGATTACAACGAAGAATGTAACGATAGCACAGATAAGAGATACCCAAATGTAGGGTGACATAACGAAGAAGCTGGACGTACCGAAGTTTGCCTTAGGGCCGTAGGAGAATACGTCGTTAACAGCTGCACCTGCGAGAGAAAGACCGATAAGAGCAACTGTCGGTCCGATAACTGCAGCGGGCATGAGCTTGTTTATCCAGTTAACGCCTGCAAACTTAACGATGAGAGCGATAACAACGTAAACAAGACCTGCGAAAGCGGCACCTATGATAAGGCCTGCATATCCTGCGGATGCGGAAACTGCACCTGCAAATGCTGCAACCATAGAGCCTATGAATGCGAAGGACGAGCCAAGGAATACGGGGCTGCGGAATTTAGTGAAAAGCTGATAAATGATAGTTCCCACACCTGCACCGAAAAGAGCTGCAGAAGCAGTCATTCCGTTACCGACGATAGCGGGAACAGCGATCGTTGCAGCCATTATCGCAAGAAGCTGCTGAATAGCGAAAACGATAAGCTGCGGAAATTTGGGTTTGTCGTGGATGTCGTAGATAAGATTTTTAGCCATGATCTTCCTCCATTAGTTTTCGGTAATGAAAACTTACCGTATTTTTTTATTTCATATCATTATATCACATATATTTTTTTTAGTCAACATTTTATGACACTAAAAAAGATTTTTCGTCAAAAAAAATTAATATAAATTTAAATATTGTGTTATATAAGTCGAAGCACGGTGTCTGTACCGTCATCAGAGTCGGGCATAACGATCTCGTATCCTTCGGACGTTCTTTTCATCGAAAGAGAAACATCTTCGAAGTATGCAGAGGAAAACTCGCGCCCGTTTTTCGGAAGAGGCAATTTTAAAATACCGTCACACGGAGCGTTCAGAACGTGGAGATAAACTGTAGTGCCGTCCTCGGATTCTGTAGATACACCCCACTCATCTTTTGATAGTGTCGAATTTGGTGCGGTAGGGTAGCATCTTCCCGGGACTGTGCCGTATATACCGTCGTGTGATCTGAGAAGATCACCAAGCTCACAAAGAAGCTCGTAAACACCGTCCTCCCAGCTCTGATCGAGATACGGACCGCACGACCACGCAATTCCTGCGTTGTGCTGTCCCTCTACAGATATGGTGCGAATAGTATAGCGGTAAAGATTTCGTGCGTCTGTGGGAGCCTTTCCGCCTCGCGCCCACCAGTTGCCGATCTGTCTGTTTACCTGTGAGTAATGAACGGGAAGGCTGTCCGAATCACAGCTTTCGATAGAGCCGTAGTATTCGGATACCAGAAAATCAGAGTATGGGTGCTTTACTTCGTTTGCGGTTACTCCCGTGTTGATGAATATTACTCCGTCCGGGTTATGTGCCTTGACAGCATCGCAGACCCTTATATCAGGACCGTGCTGATCAAACCAAAAGCCGGCTATCTCATTTCCGTATCTGTCATATATTTCGTCTATAAGGCGTATGAGAAACTCACATCGACCATCAGAATTTTGATACCAACCCATCTTGATAAGATCGTCGTCCTCAATATCGTGATCGTCGTTGGGCGGAAGATAAAGAACGAGCGGTATTTTGTACTGTTTAAGCCCGTCAATAAGCTTCTGAATAAGGTCAGATCCTTCTGTGCATTTGTGAGAGCATCCGACACTCATCATGGTTTGGGAAGGAAATAGCAGATTGAATCCTGCGTGCGCGGCTGTAAATACCACGTACTGCGCTCCCAGTCTGTGTGCGATCTGCGCAAATTTTTTGCCGTCGAAGAGAAAAGCAGCCTCTTCGGCGGAGCGTGCGGTGCGAGGATCGCTCTGCGAAAAATGCGTGCCTCCCCAATTCTTCCCCTTGTTTTTCGGATAGGTTGCATACGTATAGTGTGTAAAAAGTCCTACGCGCGCTTTGGAGAAATATTCAATATAGTTTGTAATTCCTGCGTCTTTGTCTGTCATAGCTCATATCTCCTTGATACGTTTGTCAAGGAGATTATATCATATTTGACGTGTAAATTTCAATATTTGACAAAAAAAGATCCCGATCTATAGATCGGGATCTTTTTTTATTTCATAAGCTCGTCGGTAAGACGGATAATTTCGGGTGCGATCTTGCGTCGCTCTTTTTTTATGATGTAATTGTATATCGGGTAGGCAATACAAACGAGAATTATACCGATAACTCCGATAATAATGCCGATAAGCATTCCAAGGTGGCTGTAAGTACCGAGGATATCGGCAAGGTCGGACATAGCAAGACTCATTCCGAGTCCGAGAATAAGAGTGCCGATAATTCCGAAAATAAGAGCATAAGCCGTCGCTTTTGATGTGACCGCCTGATCAAGTCTTCGAAGCTTGATCATTTTGTCCTCTTTGTCACGAGGAGTGTCATCGAACGGGGAAGAATATTTCATTCGTATCTTTTTTATTTCGTTCTGCTCTTTGGCAGAATACGTGAAGGAAAAGGGTTCTTTTTCTTTGTTTTCCATTAGTTTTTTACCTCTGTTTGTTGTTTTAACGTTTTTAATCTTTTGCCGCTTTGTACTATCATATATACCGACATTATAAGTATAAACAGCGATACCGCACCGCCGGTAAGACCGAGAAAGAGCTTGCTTGAAATCGGTGTCATACTGTCGCCGAAGGTGGTCAGCATGGTCGATTCAAGAGTAAGCATGGACACGCTTGCGGCGGCAAGGCTGATCGCTTTCGACGCGGAGTATACCGGACTGTTGTATTTTCGGTATTTTATTATGCCGATAATGGCAAGAGTAAATGCCGTGAAGGTGTATGCCGCCATCGCGATCGTTGTTATTTCGTGATGAACGAACGTCCTGTTCCAGTATACCATAAAGAATATGATAAGCGATAAAGCAAGATTCATCAAAAGAAATATCATACCGCACGCGCGGTATTTTATAAGCTCTGCCTTCATTTTTTCGCCCGGCCTGTACTTTCGTGTGTGACACGCTAAAAAAAAGCGCATAATTGCGAGAAAAATATAGTATCCCGCAAGCGAATAAAACCAAAAGGTCTTGTGCAGATATCCGAGACCTAACTGGAAAAGTGCATAAGCAATATTCAGTATAAGCGTTCCGTACAGCGATACGTTGACTCGAAGCCGTGCATCTGCCTGCCATTTGAGCGCATATTTGTTTTCGTTTTTGAAGCTTTTGAAAAAATTTATTATATTCGGTATCCTTGCACACCAGATACTCAGCGTGTAGAAGGCTATAACGTAAGAAATTATCGCGGTAACAGAGTCGGACTCAAGTGCTACCATCGAATATACGAGAAAGACCGTGGCGATCGGGAGCAAAATTATCATTATGGCGATATGAGGAAATAAAAGTGCTTTTCCAAGCTTCCTAAGCTTCATGTTGATCTCCGTTCCGCTGTCATATGGACAGCTGCAGAAATAGTAATTCAAGGCGTGAAACAGATTTGAATTTTCACGCTATTTTCTTCTGATCCTTACAGTGAAGGTGCTGCCGACACCGACGGCGCTTTCAACGCTTATCTCGCCCTGCATAATATCTATAACACGCTTTACAAGTGCAAGACCGAGACCGTTGCCCTGCACGCTGTGAGAGCTGTCACCCTGATAGAATTTTTCGAAAATGTGAGCACCGACCTCTGCACTCATACCGCATCCCGTGTCCCTTACCTTAACTGTTGCGTGATTCTCGGTCGCGCTGAGCGATACTGACACTTTTCCGCCCGCATTGGTGAATTTAAAGGCGTTTGACAAGAGATTGTTCCATACAAGACTCAAAAGCTCGGAATCAGCCTTCACCGTTACCGATTCGGCAATATCGGTGTCGAGCTCGATGTCTGCCTTTTCCCATACGCTTTCAAACTGCAAAATAGATTCGCAAAGCTGCTCACTAAGATCAAATTCGGTAGCATTAGGATATATCTGCTGATTTTCAAGTCGGTTGAGCTTGAGGATGTTCGTCATCATTTCAGCCATTCGGCGGGACGCGTCGCTTATACCCTTGGCGTATTCAAGGCGCTCCTCTTCGGAAAGGTCGGGAGACTGTAAAAGCGTGCCGTAGTTTTGCATTACGGCAAGCGGGGTCTTCATTTCGTGAGATACATTAGCAATAAAATCTGTGCGGAGTGTCTCGACGCTTGAAAGCTCTTCTGCCATCTTGTTGAAGCATTCGATAATGCGGTTGAAGGCATCCTCCGATCCGAGCTTGCCCAAAGGCTTAACTCTGACCGAAAAATCGCCCTGAACAATTTTTTCTGCAGCTTCGGTTATTCTGTTTGCAGGACCTTCAACGGCAAGCTTTCTGCGGATGGCATCGATAACTGTAAAAATAAGACTGAGCAGTATAACGTTCAAAAAGGTTATTTTTGCCGCATCGCTTATGTTTTCGTCCGTAAGCGTCAGTCCAAGCGAATCGCGCAGAGTGTCTACGAAAAGCATCGTACAGCAGGTTATAACGAAAGCAACGAGCAAAAAGAAAATGCAGTAGTGGTTTATCCATCTGAGAAGATTTTTTACGAAATTTTCTTTTTTCATTTTATTACCGCCTTGTATCCGAGACCGTGAACGGTCTTTAACTCAAAAGCATCGCAGTCGGCAAGCTTTCCGCGGAGCTTGGTCATATATACGTCAACCGCACGGGGGGCGGTTTCGGTGTCGGCATCCCAGAATTCATCCATAAGCTGTGTTCTTGTAAATGTCTTTTTCGGATAGGATAACAGCTTGTAAAGTATGCTGAATTCACGGTTGGTAAGAGATATCTCCTCGTCGCCGAGATAAGCGGTGTGCTCGTCTGCATCCATAACGAAGTTACCGATCTCAAGCTTTCTGCTTGAAGCTATTTTTGCACGGCGGAGAAGGGCTCCGATACGCAGAAAAAGCTCGTCGAGGTCGATCGGCTTTACCATATAATCGTCCACGCCGATGCGGAATCCGCGCTGCTTAGAGGCAATATCGTCTCTTGCGGTCATAAAGAGAATGGGTATCTCCTCGTTTAACTCGCGCACACTTCTCGCAAATTCAAAGCCGTCAGTTCCGGGCATCATAATATCGGAAACGATAAGATCAAACATATTTTCATAAAGAGCATCGTATGCCTTGTTTGCGTTAAGACATCCGACAGACTCGTATCCGCTTCGGTTCAGAAAAGAGCAGACAGTTTTGTTAAGCTCCTTGTCATCCTCTACAACCAATATTTTAAACATAGCGTTACCTCTGCATAATTCTTTTATAGTTTCTATAGTATAACACCCAAATGTTAAGATTTTGTTTGCGTTTTGACATTTTTGAAAAAAAGATAGATAAATATAGATAAAAAATAAGACAACAGCCATATAGCGTTGTCTTATTGCGGTCATGGTCTGTAAGCAGCTTAGCCCTTTACTATTTTATTGCTGAGCTCAATGATCTCTTTTGCGTATCTCTTTCGGCGAGAGGTGAGAATTTTCTTGTATATGGGATAGCATATAATTGCCATTATCATTCCGACAACACCGATAACGATTCCGGGTATCATAGCGTCAGGCATTCCGATGGTTGCTCCGATATCTGTCATAACAAGGCTCATACCGCTGCCCATTATAATGGCACTGATGCTTCCGAAAATGTAAGCGAAGATATTTGCGGGACGCTTTACCTTAGAGTCAAGCGCGCGAAGAGCGTCAAGCTGAGTGTGTTCTTTTTCTGTATACTGTGTGCGTATTTTCTGTACGAGATATTCTTGATCGTTTCTGTTCATGATTTTTTCCTCTTTTCTTGTTTTACGTTTTATTTTTATATTTGTTTTAATTACTTATTGTTTGAAAGTCTTTTCTTGGTGTCTTCTACAGACTCGCCATCCTTTGAGAAGACCTTTTCGATGATCTTGTCGTTTACTTTATTAAATCCTGTGACCGCGCCGCTTTCGATCTTTTTGTATCCGCTTACAACTCCGTTTTCGATCTTCTTGTAGCCATCTACTACCTTTTCTGCAATCTTTTCATTTACCTCTGTGAATTTTGACATTGTCATATCTCCTTTATATTTCGTATTTTGTATATGTTCTTGCTTTGTGGCTTTATTATATAGCTCTCTTATTTGCGAATTTTTTAAGAAATGTTTCTGAAATATTAAAAAGAATAATATTTGAAAAAATTTAAAACCCATTGACAAACGAATATACATAGATTACAATAAAACTGTAGCTTTGTTGAATTCGGCTTCAAGCAGAAATCGGAGCGGATATTATCCCGAAAGAAATGATTGTATAGGGTATCTGACTTAAGGTAAATAAAATTATGAGTACAATAGCAGAAACGTTAAAACGCCTGAAAAAATCAAGCTTCAGGGCGAAATTCCACCTTTCACAAAAGGATAAAGAATATGTAAATGAAAAGGGAATGGATACTGTGCGAAGACACTGTACCGACTTCGTCAGAGAAAGACTTGCACCTGCGTTTATAGCAAACGACGGAAAGCAGACTCCGATGCGAGGTCATCCCGTTTTTATTGCACAGCACGCCTGCGCCTGCTGTTGCCGCGGATGCCTTAAAAAATGGTATAACGTGGAGAAGGGAACTGTGCTTACCGAAATACAGCAGAAGAAGATAGTTGATCTCCTTATGGCGTGGATAGAAGAGCAAATGAATACTTAAAAAGTCGAGTACAAAATTATAAAGGAGAATTTTTATGAAAAGATCGATATGCGGAATTGACTGTGATAAATGTGAACTGAACACGACGTGTAGCGGATGCGCTGAAAGCGGAGGCAGACCGTTTGGCGGCGAGTGTATGCTTGCAAAATGCGACAGAGAGGGAAAGCGCATTTGCGATATGAAGGCAAAGCTTATCGAGGAATTTAATGCACTTAATATTGATGATATGGAAGAGGTAACAGAGCTTTACGCACTGCGAGGATCTTTTGTTAATCTCGAATACGATCTGCCCGGTACTAAGAAGATAAAATTTTGGGACGACGATAGGATCTATCTCGGAAATCAGCTTTGTAAAAAGGGAAGTGACCGCTGTTACGGACTTACGGCAGACGAAAATTATCTTCTCGTTTGTGAGTATGGCGAAAACGGCAGCGATCCCGAGATAATAGTTTATAAAAAGAGATAATGCATTTCATAAACGCCAAAGCGATACTCTCCTCCAAAAACGGAATGAATATTTATCGCGGATGTACGCACGGCTGTATATATTGCGATAGCCGCTCGGACTGCTATCAGATCGATCATATATTTGAGGACGTTGCAGTAAAGCAAAATGCCCCCGAGCTTTTGGAGGACGCTCTTATGAGAAAACGTAAGCCGTGTATGATAGGCACGGGATCGATGTGCGACCCGTATATGCACTGCGAGGCGACTCTCGGATATACGCGAAAATGTCTTGAGGTTATAGATAAATATAACTGCGGTGTTACGCTGATCACAAAATCGGATCGCGTTTTGCGCGATATTGACCTGCTTGAACAGATAAACAGTCATTCAAAGGCAGTAGTTCAGATCACGATGACTACGTATGACGAAGATCTCTGCCGTGTGATCGAGCCTGACGTGTGTACGACAAAGCGCAGGTATGAGGTCTTGAAGGAGCTTCAGAAGCGCAAGATACCGAGCGTGGTCTGGCTTTGCCCGATACTTCCATATATAAACGATACCGAAGAAAATCTGCGTGGGATTCTTGATTACTGCTTCGATTCGGGCGTGGTCGGAATTATGAATTTCGGCTTCGGTCTGACCTTGCGGAGCGGAAACCGCGAATATTTTTATAAAAAGCTTGACGAGCATTTTCCGAAAATGAAGGAAAGATATCAAAAGCGCTTCGGTCAGTCGTACGAGTGCCCGTCCGATAACTCCGCAAGACTGTGGAATATCTTTCAGAGCGGATGCAGAGCACACGGCGTTATGTGTAAGCCTGATGAAATATTTGCGTATCTGAACGAGTATCCTCAAAAAAACGAGCAGATAAGCTTGCTTGTTTAAATAATAAAATAAATCTCCGCACTTTTTACGAGGTGCGGAGAATCTGTTTTAATTGGTGATCATCTTAATAGTTTTCTCTTTTTGCGTTCTACTTCCGTTACTGCGGCATCCTCTTCCTTGTATCCCCATTCGTCACGGATACAAGCGATCATTCGATCATACGTTTCTATTGCTTTGGCTTTTTCGCCGAGTATCGTATATATCGTTGCAAGTCCGTCCAAAGCGTCCGTATATCTCGGCTTGTTATCTTGATCCGCAGACCACGATGCTTCATAAAATTCTATTGCCTTTTCATACTCGCACTTTCTTGCGTGATACTGCGCGCTTTCAAATAAAAATCCGCTGTGATCCGAAAATTCCTTGAGGGCGCTGCTCATAATTTCATCTGCAGTATGAACGTCATACTCTGCCATAGCAATATAAGCCTCGTAGACGGGAATCAAAAACGGCTTGTGTGCGGGAAGAGTCTTGTACTTGTCAAGATATTCCCGAGCCTCTGACGTACGGTGATCTGAAATTAAATTGTCCATAACCTCGTAGTATGGCAAGGGCGTTTTGGGCGTGATATTGTCATTTTCGATGACCTCTTTGTAAAAGTCGATAACGTCCGTGTGATTTGAGATGTTCCAGTCCCAACAGCATGCACCCTCCGCCTTCTGTAAAAGCCATTGACATTCCTTGATTTCGGGAGAGATCATAATTGCTTCACGGGCATATTTGCTTACTTTTTTGGAATCCGATTCCATACGGTGGTGATAAAGATGAGCGAGCAGACTCAATATCTTTCTCTTGTCGGTGGCCTCGTCAAGAAGATTTTTTAAGAAGCTCTCGTATTCGTAAAATACTCCGCTTGAAAATTCTTCTTCAACGTCAAGCCTCTTTTCAAGTCGTTTTAATTTCTGATCGGTTGTCAAATCAAAAAGCTCGTCGAT
Source organism: Clostridia bacterium (assembly GCA_017532425.1). Taxonomy (GTDB): domain Bacteria; phylum Bacillota; class Clostridia; order Oscillospirales; family CAG-272; genus SIG672. Next base: position 54,178 of record JAFXJH010000132.1, read on the forward strand.
AGTGACTCCAAGCTCACCTGATAAAAGGGGTAATAAGGATATGTCGGGCATCGTGATTCCCGTTTCCCATTTTGATATAGATTGAGCGCTTATTCCAAGTGCAGAGCCAAGCTCTTCTTGCGTAAGCTGAGCCTTTTGTCTTAACTGTTTTATTTTATTTCCAATATCCATATTTGTTCCTCCGATTTGCTTTAGGTGTTTGCTGTAATTATTATAACATCAGAACATATAAAAAACAATAACGCATTTTTCATATGGATTCACTTGTCAGGTGATAAGATCAAACTGTTTGCAAAAGTATAAAAATTAAATATAAAAACGGAGAAATCTATCGAAATCTCCGCTTTTCTCGTTTTTTCGTGTGCATCTAAATCAGACACTCATCATGTGACGTGTGGCTGATTTAGATGCAGGTCGGTTTTGCAGAGGGTACACTAACCCCATTGGCGATGATGGGAGTTGCACTTAACCGCTATCTTCCGGGGTGCAACGCCATGCTTGGGAAC
>JAFXJH010000002.1 GCA_017532425.1 Clostridia bacterium
CGTTGAGTATGAGACAGAAAACCGTCACTACGCTCACGTTGACTGCCCCGGCCACGCAGACTATGTTAAGAACATGATCACTGGTGCTGCTCAGATGGACGGCGCGATCCTCGTTGTTGCTGGTACAGACGGACCTCTTCAGCAGACTCGTGAGCACGTTCTTCTCGCTCGTCAGGTTGGCGTTCCTGCAATCGTTGTATTCATGAACAAGACTGACCTCGTTGACGACGACGAACTTCTCGACCTCGTTGATATGGAAATCCGTGACCTCCTTTCCCAGTACGACTTCCCCGGCGATGACACACCTATCGTTCGTGGATCCGCACGTGATGCTCTCGAATCTACTTCCACAGACCTCAGCTCCCCTGAGTACGCTCCTATCCTTGAGCTCATGGACGAAGTAGACTCCTTCATTCCTACTCCCGACCGTATGTCTGACCTTCCTTTCCTTATGCCTGTTGAAGACGTATTCTCGATCTCCGGACGTGGTACAGTTGCTACAGGTAGAGTAGAGCGTGGTACAGTTAAGATCGGTGATGTTTGCGAAATCGTTGGTCTTTCCGATGAAAAGAAGTCCACAACAGTTACAGGCGTAGAAATGTTCCACAAGATCGTTGACGAAGCTCAGGCTGGTGACAACATCGGTGCACTTCTCCGTGGTATCGCAAAGAACGAAATCGAGCGTGGACAGGTTCTCTGTAAGCCCGGTTCTGTTCATCCCCACACAAAGTTCGTTGGACAGGTTTACGTTCTTACAGAAAAGGAAGGCGGACGTCAGAAGCCCTTCTTTGCTGGTTACAGACCTCAGTTCTACTTCAGAACAACAGACGTTACAGGTACAATTAGCCTTCCCGAAGGCGTTGAAATGTGCCGTCCCGGCGATAACGTTGATATGAGCGTTGAACTCATCACACCTATCGCTATTGAAAAGGGTCTCCGTTTCGCTATCCGTGAGGGTGGTAGAACCGTAGGATCGGGCGTTGTTGCTGAAATCGTTGACTAATTTAAGCTAAAGCTTGACGCGTACGGCGGGCGGGTAACCGCCCGCCGTGTTTGTTTATATACTATACTTTGAGGGTTGGTGAAATTCCACACCGGCGGTAAAGTCCGCAAACGCCGAAGGGCGCCGAGCAGGTGAGATTCCTGCACCGACGGTAAAGTCCGGATGAGAAAAGATAGATTTTCCCGTGTGTACGGTAATTTTATACTGTCTTTTCTCCGATATTTGATATAGGAGAAATGAAAATGAAAAATACAAAAGTAAAATACATAGTAAAAATAGCACTTCTTTCAGCACTTTCGGTAGTAATAATGCTACTTGAATTCCCACTTGTATTCGTTGCCCCAAGCTTCTATGAGCTTGATCTCAGTGAATCGGTCATACTTATGGGCGGATTTGCACTCGGTCCGGTGGCGGCGGCAATTATGGAATTTGTAAAAAACGTGCTGAATATTCTTATAAACGGAACAACTACGGGATTTGTAGGCGAGCTTGCCAATTTCGCAACGGGATGCTGCCTTACGGTGCCGGCATCAATAATATATAAATACAGAAAGAGTCTGAAAGGTGCATTGGTCGGTATGGCGGTCGGAATAGCATCTCTCGCTGTTGCGGGAGGACTTGTAAACTATTTCGTGATGCTTCCGATGTATTCTGCATTTATGCCGATCGAAGATATAATAAGCGCGGGTGCGGCAATAACCGGATTTATACACGATAAGGTTACCTTCGTGCTCTTTGCGGTAGTTCCGTTCAATATGATAAAGGGTATTTTGTGCTCTGTGGTCTGTCTGCTTCTGTATAAGCGACTTTCTAAAATATTGCACGCCTGAATAAAATAAAGGATTTTTATGATAGAATTTATACAAAACTTCTTTCTCGAAACAGTTGGTAAAGAGCTGTGCGTGTTCTTTTGTTCAATGCTTCCTATAATTGAACTGAGAGGCGCTATACCGCTTGGTGCGGCACTCGGTCTTGATTGGTGGCTGAATTATATTTTGGCTGTATGCGGAAATATGATCCCCGTGCCGTTCATACTGCTGTTCATAAAAAAGATAATTACGTGGATGGCTTCCTGCCGTGTAAGATTTTTTAATAAAATAGCAAATTGGCTTATACGAAAAGCAGAGAAGAATCGCGATAAAATAGAAAAATATTCTTTCTGGGGAGTATGCATTTTTGTGGCAATCCCCCTTCCTGTTACGGGTGCGTGGACCGGCTCGCTTGTATCGGCGTTTATCGATATGAAGTTTTGGAAGGCAGTAGTATCAAGCCTTTTCGGTGTTATGATTGCGGGAGTTATCATGACACTTGCTTCATATGGCGTTGTGGCGGCTTTTCAGATATTCGCCTGAAAAAAATATATAAAAATCGGTAAAGCTATTGCAATGCATCGGCTTTTATGATATAATATCTACGCAAATTTAATAGTTCATCAAGAGTAGGGGAGGGATAGGCCCGTTGATCCTACAGCAACCTCCCGTTTAGCGTGCGGAAAGGTGCCAATTCCTAAGAGATGAGAGCAAAATAAATGCGAGCGTCTGCGGGAAACTGTGCTGACGCTCTTTTGTTTGCCAAACTCCAAGTAAAAAAATAAGGAAAGGTAAAACAACCAAAATGAAGAAACTTTTTACATCAGAATCGGTAACTGAAGGACATCCCGATAAAATATGCGATAAAATATCAGATTCGATACTCGACGCGATACTTGAAAAAGATCCGATGGCACGTGTTGCGTGTGAAACAACAGCAACAACGGGTATAATCTACGTTATGGGTGAGATCACAACAAACGCGGTGATCAAATATGAGGATATAGCAAGAAAAGCAGTTAAAGAGATCGGATACGATAGAGCAAAGTACGGTTTTGACTGCGAGACCTGTGCTTTTATAAACTCGATACATAGTCAGTCTCCCGATATCGCGATGGGTGTTGATAAATCTCTCGAAGCTAAAAACGGAGAGGACGATAGATACGATACGGGCGCGGGCGACCAGGGAATGATGTTCGGATTTGCGTGCGACGAAACCCCCGAGCTTATGCCTCTTCCGATATCGCTTGCTCATAAGCTTGCAAAATCGCTCACAGACGTAAGAAAGAACGGACCGCTCTCATATCTCCGTCCGGACGGAAAAACTCAGGTAACTATCGAATATGAAGACGATAAGCCGGTAAGAGTTGATACGATCGTAGTTTCCTCACAGCACGACCCCGAGGTTACGCAGGAGCAGATAAGAGCTGACATTATAAAATACGTAATAAATACGACAGTGCCCGCGGAGCTTCTCGACGGCGAAACAAAGATATACGTAAACCCCACGGGACGCTTTGTTATAGGCGGACCTCAGGGTGATAGCGGACTTACGGGAAGAAAGATCATCGTTGATACTTACGGCGGATACGGAAGACACGGCGGCGGAGCTTTCTCGGGAAAAGACCCGACAAAGGTGGACAGAACAGCGGCATATGCGGCAAGATATATCGCTAAAAACGTAGTTGCATCGGGCATAGCAAAGAAATGCGAGGTTCAGCTTGCGTATGCGATAGGCGTGGCAAGACCCGTTTCGGTTATGATAGATACCTTCGGAACGTCAGAGTATAGCGGTGAAGAGATCGCTGAAGCTGTAACAAAGCTCGTTGACTTAAGACCTGCGGCAATTATCGAAAGATTCGACCTCAGAAAGCCGATATACGCACCGCTTGCGGCATACGGTCATATGGGAAGAGAAGACCTCGGAGTTCTTTGGGAAAAGACCGATATAGCTGATAAGATCAAAGAGGCTGTGCTTAAATAATTTCAGATAATATCAAAAAATAAGACTGCAGCATAGAATACACTGCGAGGTGAATTTCTATGCTGCAACTTGTATGCGAAATATTTTTGGCACTTGTGCTTGTTTTTCTTTTGTATCTTGCGTTCAGAAGGCTTCTCAAGACAAATGAGCTTACTGACTCTTTGAAAAAGGAAGAAAGTAAAGCTTTTGAACGGGATAAGAAGAAAAATATATCAAAAAAGCGATAAATCATGAAAGGAGGAAACGGTATGGAAGAAAAATTCGAAAATGAAGATCTGATAGTAATAGACGGAACAGTAGATACTGTGATGTACGAAAATAAGGATAACGGCTATACCGTTTGCCTTCTTGAAACAGAGGACGAGCTTATTACGGCGGTCGGAATTATGCCGTGCACAGAAGAGGGCGAGATAATAAGAGCGCAGGGAAAGTGGGAAACACATCCAAGCTACGGTAAGCAGTTCAGAGTAGTATATTACGAAAAGCAGCTTCCGGCAACGGGTGCTGCGATGATAAAATATCTCGCGTCTGGCGCAATAAAGGGTGTCGGAAAGAAGACGGCAGAAAAGATCGTCGGAATGTTCGGCGACGAAACTCTTGAAATTATAGAAAATGCACCGCATCTGCTCTGCGACATTCCGGGAATCAAGCCTAAAAAGGCGCAGGAAATAAGCGAAGCCTTTAAAAATCAGTTCGGAATGAGAAATATTATGCTCTTTTTAAGAGAATATTTCGGTCCGTCCACGATAATGAAGATATATAAAAGATGGGGCTCGGGCTCGGTCGACGTAATAAAGCAAAATCCATATATACTTTGCGATGAGATATACGGAATAGGCTTTGAGAGAGCGGATAAATTCGCGCTGTCGCTCGGAGTTGATCTTGCTTCGCCTTACCGTATAAAATCCTGCGTTGTTTATGCACTGAACTCTAACGCGATGAGTAACGGACACGTTTTTATTCCAAAAAAGAGACTCGCGGAGCATATAGCAGGAATGATAGACTGCTCTCCCGATGCCGCAGAAGATGCCATAGACGTGCTCACAGAAGAAAAGAAGACGGTCATCGTTCGCTATTTCGATCAGGAATGTGTATATTTAAGGGAATATTACGAGGCTGAACGCTATATAGTTCAAAAGCTGATGCTGCTTGATAAGGTGAGCGGCGCGGCGTATATAGAGGACTCGTATTCGCTTATAAAAATGGTCGAAGAGGAAGAAGACGTTGAATACGAGGCACTTCAGAAGAAAGCAATATCTCAGGCTGTTTCAAGCGGAGTAATGCTTCTGACGGGTGGCCCCGGAACGGGAAAAACGACGATAATACGTGCGGTAATACGCATTTTCGATAAGCTTGGTATAAAGGTGGCACTTGCCGCACCGACAGGACGTGCCGCTAAAAGAATGTCAGAAACCACGCAAAGAGAGGCAAAAACGATACATAGACTTCTCGAAATGGAATATACGGCAGATGATAGACCACATTTCAGACGTGATGAGGATAACCTTCTTGAGGAAAGCGTCATTATAGTTGATGAGGCTTCAATGGTGGATACCTTGCTTATGGCATCGCTTTTAAAGGCTGTCAAGCCGGGCGCGAGATTTATCCTCATAGGAGACGCAGACCAGCTTCCGTCGGTAGGCGCAGGAAACGTGCTTTGCGACCTTCTTGCAGGCGATATATTCCATTCGGTACGCCTCACAGAAATATACAGACAGGCAAGAGAAAGCCGAATAGTAACTAACGCGCACGCGATAAACGACGGTGAGCTTCCCGTGCTTGATGATAAAAAGGGTGACTTTTTCTTTTTGTCAAGAGAGGACGAAAATCAGATAGCTTCTACTATATCCGACCTCTGTATGAACAGACTTCCAAGAAAATACGGTAAGGATATAATTTCGGAGATACAGATAATAACCCCGTCAAGAAAGGGCGTTGCAGGCACGGAGATACTCAATGAAAGGCTGAGAAACGTGCAAAATCCGCCGTCTCCAAGCAAAAAAGAGAAAAAAGTACGCGATATTACCTTCCGCGAGGGCGATAAGGTAATGCAGATAAGAAATAACTATTCGATAGAATGGACGCGCGCGGGTGAGGACGGCGAGGGTATGTTCAACGGGGATATCGGCGTGATACAAACGATAGATAACGTGAACGAAAAAATGTACATCGATTTTGACGGAAAGCTGACCGAATATTCGTATGACGAGCTCGACGATATAGAGCATGCATACGCGATAACGATACATAAAAGTCAGGGAAGTGAATATCCGGTCGTTATAATCCCCGCATATATGTATTCACCGCGTTTGCTGACAAGAAATCTTCTCTATACGGCGGTGACACGTGCACAAAAAATGGTAATAATCGTGGGCAGAGCGGAGATCGTCAGAATGATGGTAGAAAATAAGCGTCTTGCAAAGAGATATACCGGTCTCAGATATATGCTTGAGGCTTATGATACGTAATAGAGGTGCAGAGTGAAAAATATCGTAAAAATAGCTCTGAATATCATTTTCCCGCCGAAATGCGCGGCGTGTAAGGAAATACTTCCGTATTATTCGACAGCACTTATGTGCGATAAATGCTGTGAGAAGTGGGAGACAGAAAAAGAAACGAAATGCAGTAAATGCGGGAAGATCATCTCTATGTGCAGATGTATGCCCGAGAGCTGCAAGGATAGTATCGATATGCTGATCAGTGTAGCCCCGTATACCTCTTCAGGCAGCGTTACGGACAGACTCGTTCTTTACGCAAAGGAAAATAATGACAGATCACTTTTTTCCTTTATGGCAAACGAAATGACAGCGGCGATATACGCAGATCTGCCGTCTGCGGAGGATATTATCGTCACCTTCGTTCCGAGATCACTTGCACGAAAGAGCGAAACCGGTCACGATCAGTCTGAATATCTCGCAAAGATCGTGGCAGAAAATTTCTCGGTCAAGATGATGAGGCTCTTCCGTAAGCGCGGTAAGATTCAGCAGAAGACGCTCGGAGCAGAGAAAAGAGCGGAAAATGCGGAAAATTCGTATCTTTTGCTTAAAAATACGGCAGAAAACGTGAAGGGAAGAACCGTACTTCTTTGCGACGACGTTGTTACAACGGGAGCTTCCCTCTCTGTGTGCGCAAAACAGCTCCTGAATGCGGGAGCACAAAGGGTTTATGCTCTGACGTTTGCCAAAACGGTCAAAAAATGATCTTGAATGTTCCTTCAGCATAGTTTTACAAATAATATATCGGTTTTAACCGTGCAAATATTTAGTTTGATTCCAAAATAAAGGGATGGTCATAAGTATGAAAAAGGCTAAAATTTTTACAGACATTCATTTTGAAATTTCAGAAGTTGATAAAAGACTTTTCGGCTCTTTCCTTGAGCATATGGGAAGAGCTGTGTACGAGGGTATATATCAGCCCGAAAGTAAATTCGCAGACGAAAAGGGCTTTCGTACGGATACGCTTGAAATGGTAAGGGAGCTCGGAGTTTCGGTAGTACGCTATCCGGGCGGAAATATGGTTTCGGCATATAACTGGGAGGACGGAGTAGGTCCTAAAGAGCTTCGCCCCGTAAGACTCGAGGCGGCGTGGAAGAACCTCGAGGATAATAGCTTCGGAACGAATGAATTTATGGATTTCTGCGAAAAAACCTCTATTTCGCCCATGATGGCAGTAAATCTCGGCACAAGAGGAATAGACGAGGCAAGAAATCTTCTCGAATACTGTAATTTTGACAGCGGTACCTATTATTCGGATCTCAGAATCAAGCACGGCTACAGAAAGCCGCATAACGTAAAGCTCTGGTGCCTCGGAAACGAAATGGACGGACCTTGGCAGATAGGACATCTTGAGGCACGCGAATACGGAAGCCTTGCCGCACGCACGGCTAAAATAATGAAGGATATCGATCCGACGATACAGCTTGCGGCTTGCGGAAGCGCGGGAATGAAGCTCCCGACCTTCGGTGCGTGGGATGCAACCGTTGCAGAGGAATGCTATGACTTTATAGATTATCTCTCTGTGCATACTTATTTCGATAATAAATGCAAAACACCGGACGATAGCAGGGATTTCCTTGCAAGCTCACTATATTTTGAAAGACAGATAAATTCGGTTATTGCCGCGTGCGACTATGCGGGAGCAAAGAAAAAATCTCGCAAGAAAATAGGACTTTCGGTCGATGAATGGAACGTAGTTTACCGTCCTCACGGAAAAGTTCCGCCCGATGCAATATGGACGAAAGCACCTCATCAGATAGAGGATGTTTATAGCCTTGAGGATGCTCTCGTTGTGGGAAGTATGCTCATAACGATGATGAACCATTCGGATAGAGTTAAGATCGGCTGTATGGCTCAGCTTGTAAACGTTATTGCCCCGATAATGACCTCGGATAACAGTGCGTGGAGACAGACGATCTTCTATCCGTTTATGAACTGCAGTAAATATGCAAAGGGAAGTACTCTCTATCACGTTACAGAGTGCGATAAATATGATTCAAAATCGTACACAGACGTTCCGATCATAGCCTCATCGATAGTGCACGATAAGGAAAACGAAACACTTACCCTCTTTGTTATAAACCGCGACCTTGACGAAGACTGCGAGCTTACGGTAGATCTGAGACAGTTTGAGGGATATGATATAAAGAAGCATATCGTTTTGAATCATAACGATATAAAAGCGGTAAATACCGAAAACGCTCCTCTTAACGTAGCAGAAAGATGTTCGGAAAATTCATCGCTTGATAATATGACGCTTACATCGTTGCTTGAAAAGCATTCGTGGAACGTTATCATTCTCGGAAAATGATCAAATATTTTATAAAAGTCGAAATTAAAATAAATTTGACAGATAAAAAATAAAGCTTTTTTGAAAAAAGACTTGACAAAACGAAAACCTTGTGCTATAATACAAATGTTCCGCACAGAGAACATGATATCGCGGGGTAGAGCAGTTGGTAGCTCGTCGGGCTCATAACCCGGAGGTCGTTGGTTCAAGTCCTTCCCCCGCAATAAATTAAGGAAAACCACCCGTGCAGGGTGGTTTTTGTTCACTTAAAATTAGCATTGTAAATTCCATGGGAGAAAACAAACTGTTTTTTGATGATCTTACGCTGGGTATGACGGTTGATATACCGCCGGCGTCAATCGAAAAAGAGAAGATGA
>JAFXJH010000133.1 GCA_017532425.1 Clostridia bacterium
CTCTCCCCGGGAGTTAAAATAGTAGCCGCTCCCCTCTCAAGATGCGCGCTCATACAAAACGAGCATTTTGCAAAAAAAGATATACGCGATGAAAACATCGAAATAGTCGGCGGCATATGGGACGGAAACTGCGACGAAATGGGGCTTGATGCCGTATACGAGGCAAAGCACCGAGAAGATCAGCCGTACAGTCCTTCTCTTTTCAAGGGAAAGCTTATCCGTTTTGCTCACATAGACCGTCTTTCGCTCGAAAAGATGACGGTCAGAAATCCCGTAAGCTACGGAATACAGATCGCAGATGCAAACGGATTCGTAGTACGCGATATTTATTTTGATTACAACTGGCATTTCGGCACGACCGACGGAGTTCACGTAAACGGTCCATCCTACAACGGTGTTATTGAGAATCTTTACGGAACGACCAACGACGATATGATAGGTATGACTACCATCGATGAAACTCACGCCGAGGTCACAATGGGCGAGATCGTGAACGTATACATACACAATATATCCGCATCAAACGGCTATTCGGGTGTCCGACTTCTTTCCGCAGGTAATTTCGATATGCGAAATATCCACATCAGCGGAGTATACGGAGATTACAGACACAATGCCGTGCTCGTTTCGCATCACAACACAAGACCCAACACAAAAATTTGGTTTGACGATATTATAATCGAGCACGTTCGCGCAAACAAGAGCGCAACTCCGCTTACAGAGGACTGCTTCACGTTTTGGGAAAAGGGTGCTATCGAAACACTTCCCGTTATATGGTTCGAAGAAGGGATAAACGTCGGAAACGCCATTCTCCGCGACATAAGCCGTCACGAAACGACCGACACAAAGGGTGCTCTCATACAGCTTGACAAGGGCGCAAATATAGACCGTCTTATAATTGACAACGTGTATCAGACTACTGCTCCAAGCGTTTTTGCACCCAAAATAATAAACCAGGCAAGCATAAAAGAGCTTATTGAGCGTGACGTATAAGCCACGCGATTTACAAAGTGAAGGGATTTTCTATGAAAATGATTCGTTTTGACGAGGAAGACATTCGTTTTCTTGCCGTAGAGCTTCCCGATTCGGTAAAATATTACCACTTCAGCGGAGACTTTGACGGTGAAACATCCGAAATAGACAGATTACTTAAAAAAGATCTTCCCCACGCGCTGAAAAAGCGTCTTGAGATCGAGCGCGTCATAGCAGAAGGTCTGAAACGTGACTATAATACCGATTTTGATACCTTACTTAACCGTTTGAGGGGTGATTTTCCAAGGATACAGCCTCACACTCTGAAGGCTCTTACAGAGCTTGGCGGTGTTGATTTTATTCTCAGAAACGGTCAGTACTATTTTCAGAACAGTGCGTATGCTAATATTCTCGTTACCCGAACAGATCTGCTGAAAACGCTTGATGAGTATGGAAATTTTCACGAGCCTTCACCTCATATATACGAGGGTCAGCACACAAATGCCGCTATTATGAAGGAGCGCGGCGGGCGCGCATTTAAATACACGGTATCAATGGAGCTTAGCGTAAACACCGAACACGTCAAAGAGGGAAAGGAGATAACCGTACATCTTCCCTATCCCGCAATTTGCGACGAGCAGCCTATGACCGAGCTTTTGGAGTCAAGTCATCCGATTACAGTATCATCATCGGATCACCGCACTGCCGCTATCAAAACGCAGGCTAAAAAGGGCGAGAAATATTTTGTAACCTTCAGATACGTAAACAGAGCGCGCTACACCGAGCTTGATCCCCAAAAGGTATCAAGTAAACAGCCCACCTTTTTCACCGACGAAAAGCTTCCGCAGATCCGCTTTACCCCTTTTTTAAAAGAGCTTGCTCACGGTATTTGTGACGGCGAGAGTAATCCTCTTATAATGGCAAAAAAAATATACGATCATCTTACAGATCACATTCACTACTCATATATGCGTGATTATTTATATATTGCCAACATCCCCGAGTTTGCCCTTCTTAACGGTCGCGGTGACTGCGGAGTGCAGGCTATAGCATTTATAACTCTCTGCCGCATTATGGGCATTCCCGCGCGCTGGCAATCGGGTTGCACGGTCGATGGGGATGGTATCGGAAGCCACGATTGGGCACAGATATACATATCACCCTACGGATGGATACCGGTTGATATTTCTTACGGAGGCGGAGCGCACCGTCGCCGCGACGAAGAAATGCGAAATTACTTTTTCGGCAATCTTTCCCCCTTCAGAATGGTCACCTGCAACGATATTCAAGTGCCATTTGATCCTCAGAAAAAATTTATGCGAATGGATCCGTATGACAATCAGGTCGGCGAAGCCGAATATTCAGACGAGGGACTCGGATTCGGCACTCTCCACGTTATGCGCAAGCTTATAAGTATGGAAGACGTAACCGACGAGTATTTTCCTATCCCCAAATAAAAGCAAAAAGTTGTCTGTATTTTTTACAGACAACTTTTTATTTTAATTAATCACACCGAAGAAATGCAGGATATTCATATCCTCTATCATTTTACTTCCGTGACTTCCGTTTCCGCCTTCTGTCAGATGCTGACCGTGGTCGGGTGAATACGTCAGAAGAGTACGGTGATCTTTATAATTTTCTTTAATCGTTTCGGCAATACGTGCAAAGCCCTCTGCTTCAAATGAAAGTGCATTCAGAGCTTGCTTTGATTCGGGACCGTGGCTGTGTGATGCCGAATCGTAATTGAACACGTGAATACTTATAAGGTCATAGCAGTCCATTGCTATCAGCTCCATCGCCTTTTCCTGCGTATCGAGTGAGCTTTTCATTTCAAACATATCGAGCTCTCTCCCCTTGAAGATATGCACGAAAGTAGAATCCTCCTGTGCAACTATAGCAACGCGCTTCCCTGCCTTTATAAGCTGATCGTACAAGGTATCGCAGGTAAGCTGAGGACGGACATACGTACGTATTCCGTGAACCTCGGGGTCAACACCGGTATACATCGAAGCGTGTGCAACCGGTGTAACCGATTCTACCGTACTCAGAAAAGGAACTGCCATAGTCGTATGTCTATACACCGGGGCGAGCAGGCTTGGATATTTTTGCCATATATACTGTCCGACAGCGTCCGCGTGGTAAAGCACCGCACGGTCTGCACTTCCGCCCATTTTATCCTTCAGAATATTTGACACCCACGAAATAGCGGGAGCATAGCTTTCGGGGAGCACAAAATCCATACACTGAGCAACTGTTGCCGCAAAATGTTTAAGCGGATAGAGATTATAATGGTCTGCCATAATATTTCTCCTTTGATACTAATTTTATTTAAGGCTATTATATATTAAAGCTAAGACAATGTCAATATTTATTGCCTTAAAACGACAACGAAGCTTTTTATTGCACGTCTGTTGCGACGACATTGATCTTGCGCTCTACGCTCTTTTCTCCTCATCTCTTCTGCGCAAAATCTGCAAATGCAAGCATTTGCGAAGTTCGAATTTTAACGTACTCGCATATAAAAAACAAAGCAGGACTTCGTCCTGCTTTGTTTTTTATCGGAGTGAGAAGATTTACGAACTTAATTTTGCGCCGATGTTTATTCTTTCCGCTAATCTCTTCTGCGCAAAACCTGCAAATGCAAGCATTTGCGAAGTTTAAATTTTAACGTACTCGCATATAAAAATAAGCACAGCGTTGCTGTGCTTATTTTTATATATCGGAGTGAGAAGATTTGAACTTCCGGCCTCTTGGACCCGAACCAAGCGCTCTACCTAGCTGAGCCACACCCCGTTATTTTTGATACCCATAGATTATATCACATCAAAACAGAAATGTCAACACAAAAAAGAAATATTTTTCATTTTTTATTCTGTTTTTTATTTACTAAGCTTTTACCGTTTTTTTCGTCAATCATTTTTATAAAAAGATTGAATTTATCCCGAATATATGCTATAATTTCCTTGACAAAATATTTGAAAGTGAATTTATAGCTATGTTATTTCCCGAAACGTTAAATTCCTGCGAAATTCCTCTTCCCGAGTATCCGCGTCCACAATTTGTGCGAGACAGCTATTTATGTCTGAACGGATATTGGGATTACATAATCAGCTCCGAAAACACTATTCCCAAAGAATACGAAGGAAAAATAAAAGTCCCCTTCTCTCCCGAAAGTCCGCTTTCCGGAGTAAACAAAAAGCTCGGTATAGCCGAAACCCTTTGGTACAGAAAAAGCTTTGATCTCACCGAGGATTTTATGCGTGACAGGCTTATAATAAACTTTGGCGCTGTCGATTTCTTTGCCGACGTTTACGTGAATGCCTCGCTTGTCGGATGCCACGCAGGAGGATACACCGCGTTTTCCTTTGATATCACCGACTTTGTTCACATCGGAGAAAACGAGATCATCGTTGCCGTACGCGACGAGTCTGACACGTCATATCATTCCCGCGGAAAGCAAAGAGAAAAGCGCGGCGGCATATGGTACACCTCTCAAAGCGGAATATGGCAGACAGTATGGCTTGAAAGTGTTCCCGAGCGCTATATTTCATCTCTTCTGATCGTTCCGTCTATCGAAAATTCATCAGTATCGATCACTATAAGATCTGACTGCGATACAAATGCCCTGATAGAATTCAGCGGCAAAAGCTATACTGCCAAGGTTAACGAGCCTTGCGAGATCCATCTTGACAGCTTCACAGCGTGGACTCCCGAAACACCGCAGCTCTACAGCTTCTCGGTAAAGCTTGAAAAAGACCGTATAGAGAGCTATTTTGCAATGCGAAGCTTCTCTGTCGAAAAGGACGAAAAAGGTGTAATGCGTCTTTTCCTTAATGGTAAGCCATATTTCCACAACGGTCTTCTCGACCAAGGATATTTCGGAGATGGAATGTACACTCCCGAAAGCGACGAAATGATGATATCCGACATAGTGCGCACCAAGGAAATGGGCTTCAATATGCTCAGAAAGCACATAAAGATCGAGCCTATGCGCTGGTATTACCACTGCGACCGTCTCGGTGTGCTCGTATGGCAGGATATGCTAAACGGCGGTCGCCATTACAATCCGCTTGTGATCTCAACTCCGCTTATAACGAAGATACACTTTAAAGACAGCCACTATTCCTGGTTTGCAAGAAGCGACAGGGCAGGCCGCGACGAATATTACCGCGAGCTTGAAGAAATGGTAACTCAGCTTATAAACGTGCCCTCTATTGCCATGTGGGTGCTTTTCAACGAGGGTTGGGGGCAGTTTGATGCCGAAAAGGCTTACGAAAAGCTACTCACGCTTGACAAAACAAGAACGGTAGACCACGCAAGCGGTTGGCACGATCAGGGCATCGGCGACATTCAGAGCTTACACGTCTATTTTATGAAATACAAGTTTATCCCCGACAAGCTTGGAAGAGCGGTCATCCTCAGCGAATTCGGCGGATACAACTACCGTATTGAGGGACACTCTTACAGCAAGCGAAATTTCGGATACAAGCATTTAAAGAGTGCGAAAGAGCTTAAAAATTCGCTTGAATCTCTTTACAGAGACGAAATTTTCCCCGCTATCGACGAAGGTCTTGCCGCTGCCGTATACACGCAGCTTTCTGACGTAGAGGACGAGGTAAACGGACTTATCACACACGACCGTGCCGAAACCAAGCTTCCGACCGAAGAGATACGCAAGATCGTAGAATACAAAAACAGTTAATTTCAGATCACAAGGAGATAAGATATGGTAAAGCTTCATATGCTGAAATCTGTTACTGATACTATCAACACTTCTTTTATAATCGAGGACGGAAAAAATCTTATCGTTTTCGACGGAGGTTTCCAAAGCGAGGCTGAATATTTACACAGCTATCTTTCCGAGCTTGGCGGCGTTGTAAACGGTTGGTTTCTGACTCATATGCATTCCGACCACGTTGGCGCAATAATCAAAATATTAAGCGACTACCGCGACATTACGGTAGAAAAAATTTATTGCAATTTTCCTTCCGACGAATATCTTGAAAAATGCGAGCCCGACAGATCTCCAGACTCCACTCTTGCTTATGCCGAGCTTTTCAGAAAAACCGTTGCCGACCAAAAGGCATGTCAGATAACGGTAAATGAGAATGACTGCTTTGATTTCGGAGAAATTTCCGTCCGTGTCCTCTTAACTCACGAGGGAGCGACGGGAAGCGTCAACAATTCATCCTGCGTATTTTCCGTAGAAGCAAACGGCAAGAGAATTCTTTTCCTCGGCGACCTCGGAGAAAGCGGCGGAGACCGTCTTTTGGCAAAGGTTGACCATAATCTTCTCAAATCCGACTACGTACAGATGGCGCATCACGGTCAGGACGGAGTCGGCAAAAACGTATACGAGGTCATCCGTCCGAGATTCTGCTTATGGTGTACGCCGTCCTGGCTTTGGGCAAATTTGGGCCCCAACGGATACGACACGGGCATTTTCAAAACCATCATTGTCCGCGGATGGATAAGCTCTCTTCGCTGTGTTGAAAAGCATTATCTTATGACCAAAGGCACGCACGTTATTGAACTGTAAACAAAAAAACATTGGAGATATCAGAAATTCTCCAATGTTTTTTATTATTTAATCCAAAGCAGGCTCAAAAAGCTTGAACGCAGTTTCGGACATTACGAAAACATCCTTATCTCCGCCGAGTCTTCCCTTCCTTGCCGAAACGAATATTCCCTCGTCAAGACCGGTTATAAGCGCAGGCTTGCCTTTTATAACGACTATCGCTATCTCGTCTGCCTCTCTTTTCGGTCTTACCAGAATATTTTCCTCTCTCCTCGGAGTAGACATTCCGCCAAACATATAAAGCTGTTCCCAGTACAGAGTTTTATCATCTCTGCAGTGTATATGCGTACCCTTGCCCGCTGATTTTTTTGTAAGGTATATCACAATTTTTTTATTTTTAAAAGTGAAGCGGATAGTATTCACATACTCGCTTTCTTCGGTGATTTCTCCGAATTTGCGGTAATAGCTGTAAAAAGAAAGCTCATTTTCACTCACACATTCCATTACGTCCGAAACATTACATGAAAGTGCGGTACATATGCTTGCAATCGTTTCTGTTGTTACCGTTTCGTTTTTCGAAAGCTTTGCAAGTGTGCGCGAGCTCATCCCCGTAAGCTCCATAAGCTCTGTTTTACTTATCTTTTTATCAACGAGCGTCTTCCAAAGGTTTGAATAACTGATATACATATTTCTTCTCCTCCCACTTTTTCTTTCTGCATTTATATTGTAGCATATCATTACAGATTTGTCAATATATATTTACAAAAGTAAATAAATATTTTCAAAATTAAAGAAGCAGCTAAAAAGTTGCTTCTTTAATGATTGATAATAACACTACAGATTGTAAATATTTCTGTAGCAAGCCTTTCGGCTATCATTTAATAACCCGAACACGATAATAATCAAAGTCTGCGTATCCGCCCGACTCCTTTGTTGCAAAAGAGCAAAGTTCAAAACGATATCCCATAAAGTGTCCGATAGTATAGAGCATTTTAACGGTAATACCGAGCTTTACCCATTCTTCGCCTTTTTTATAAAAGAG
The DNA here is from genome assembly GCA_017532425.1 of Clostridia bacterium. GTDB lineage: Bacteria > Bacillota > Clostridia > Oscillospirales > CAG-272 > SIG672. The sequence continues at coordinate 7,533 of JAFXJH010000133.1, forward strand.
TTCGGCTTCGTCTATATTGTCCCTAAAATCACAGCATGCTTTAAGCTCTACGACATCGGCATCAAGCTTAACTCTGCCGTACTCCTCACCAGGAACGACGTGTTCATTGACAGATCTGCCATTAGCGTCGGTTTCGGGGTTGCCGCGACCGAGCATAACTATATATTTTTCACCCGCTTCTTTAGTAACAGCGATAAATCCGTAATTTTGTTGCATCAAACAGAGTCCCGCATAGTCGCCGTCTTTGATGTTCGACACATCTATCTTGACTTCTGCTTCGCAAATAGGTCCCATAGTACGCTGACCGAGAGAATTCTTCGCAAGCGTTACGTTAGGTGATATCATACCAGTTTTAAGTCTGAGCCATCCTTTACGTTCGGTAGTACTCCACAGGTTATTATCGGGAATATGGTTCCACTGCCACGCAAGCTTGAAACGTTCGCCGTCGGCGTAGTCAAAATCGTCACTTTCAACGATAGGAGTATATTTATAGTTCGGACGTGTAGATTTCGTTTCAACATGATGAGGAATCTTACCGTCGATACCGAATACAGGCCAACCATTATCCCACATCATAGGAACGAGAACGGGATTTCTTCCGACAGCACCGTGGTCTTGAAAGAGCATCGCATACCAGTCACCGTCAGGAGTATCTACGATACCGCCTTGAGCGACACCCGCGTTGTGGTATCCCATATCGTCGTCAAGAATGTTATTCCCGACATAAGGTCCATCGATATTATCGGAAAAGAAGCAAGCTTCAACACGTCTGCGAGAACCGTAGAGCAGCCAATGTATGGTAAATATATAGTATTTGCCATTGATCTTATACATATGTGAGCCTTCGTGACGAAGCCACACATAGTCGGTGTCCGAAATGATAACCTTGTCGATACCACCCGGTAGCGGAGCAGAGAGATCGGGTTTCATTTCAGTAAGACGAAGTTCACCATTACCCGAAAGTATGAAAGGTCTGTCACCTTCAAAATAGAGTGAACAGTCATAATAAAAGCCTTCGATCTTGCGTTTTTCCCACGGTCCCTCGATCTTATCAGATGTAAACAGGAAAGAAACATTCTGAGATTTTGTATCGTTTGTAACGAAGATAACGTAGAATTTACCTTTATGATAACGGAGCGTTGCCGCCCACATTCCGGCAGCATAAATTCCGTGTCCATCTTCAAGACGAGCTCCCGGAGAATCTTCCAAAATGTCATATAAATACGTAGCAATCTCCCAATTTACAAGATCATACGATCTGAAAATAGCGCCACCCGGCATCAGATGCATCGTAGTTGATACCATATAATAAGTGTCTTCAACACGTATAACGTCAACATCCGGAATATCTGCCCAAATTATCGGATTATTCTTTTCCATAATTGTGATCTCCAATTACAAAACAATTAAGAATGTTTTTTAAGATCTTTGAATTTTTATTCAGATCAGCTTATCAATATACTCTGCGTAGAGCTTACCGATAAATTCTGCGCCCTTTGCTGTGGGATGTACTCCGTCGGAAGCATAAGTCAGCGGATAATCGCCGATATACGCCGCCGCGAGAAGTCCGTCTGTGGGAAGGTAAACATCTGCAAATTCCCTTGCGAGCTTTCTGATTATCTCGATCTTCGGCGCGAGGTCTTCGCGGAAGAACTGCTTATCAACGCAAGGAATAAGGAAGGGCTCCATTATCATTATCTTTGCGTTTGTCTTTTCTTTTATCGCCGTAAGAACTGTGCGGTAGCGCTCCTCGAAAATTGCATCGGGAATCCAAGTTTTATTTCCTGCGTTATGCCAAACGTCGTTTATACCTATAAGTATGGAAACGATATCGGGGTTTATTTCGAGGAAATCCTTATCGAGACGGTTTACAAGATCTCTTGTCTGGTTACCCGAAATTCCGAGATTTACGAACTCAAATTCGATATCAGGATGCTTTTCCTTTATGAATGCTGCCGCATACTTAGGATATCCGTTACCGAGATTATGATAGTCCTCTCTGATTCTTCCTGCATCTGTGATGCTGTCGCCCTGGAACAATATTTTCATAACAATCCTCCGTTTTCGCTTTATTGCGATCTTTATTTTGTAAATTTAATTGATTTTGCGTAGTTGAAGATGTCCTGATAATAATCATCCACATCCTCGGTAAGCACTCCGAACTGAACGAGCCAGAACGCTTCCGAAGTTTCGTAAACGAATGCTATGTAGCTGTACTCATTCCCCGAATCGGGATTCGTTGCCTTATACTTGAAATACATAAGGCCGTTTTCTTCATTAAGCTGTGTCGAAGGGTCGTGATTTATTTCTATAACACGCTCTCCGTACTCTTTAAGAGTGTAATCCTCAAGACCCTCATAAACGTCGAAGCGTTCTTCAAGGAAAACGACAGCCAAGTCATCGCTACTGTAGCAGATCGTAAAGTCACCCGCCGGCACTTTAATAAAGTCATCAGTGAGAGTTATCTTAACCCCGTTTGATGAAAAGGTCTGTGGGCTCGGCGCGCTGTCCGAATAGTAAACAGAACCGAAACCGATCAAAAATCCCACAATTATCGCAATTACGCCGATTATTGCGCCCTTTTTCTTATTTTTCTTTCTGTTTTGAAGAGCTTCCTCGTCCGTAACTCCGTCAAACATAAACGCATTACCCGAGAAGGAGTTGAAAGCGCATCTTCCCTGCAACGAAACATCCTCATATCCCGCAGGAATTTTATAAAAATCATTGCAGTAGCCCTTACTTAGCTTATCTATTATAGCAAATACACGAAGCTCGTGGTCTTCTATCGCAAAGGTCTTTTCTTCTCCGTTTTTAAGCTCGCCGAGCTTACGGCATTTTACCTGATTTATAACGATATCGTTTGACGTAGGGTCCTCTACGTAAAGATGGACCTTTGCCAGACATCCCACGTATCGCTTTTCTCTTTTTACGGTAAGATTTCTCATAGCATCCTCCATTCTTACCTTACAGTGGTTTGTTTACGGATCTTTCTTCTGTTATACAGAACCGTCTTATTCTCCCTTACCCGGTCTGCACGCATCTATACGACTTACCATATTATGACCTATATCTGCCATAAACTTAAGTCCGATCGGAACTACCTCTTCGTCCATCGTATTTACAACGAAGCCGGTCTCATATGTGAAATCGCCGTCATAGTCGATCTCACCGAGTGCTTTTATAACCTCTTTCCAGTTGATAATTCCCGTATAAGGCAGCTTATGCTGATCTGCACGGTAATCATTATCGTGGACGTGGAGAGACTTAAGTCTATCGTGTCCGAGTGCGCGTATGTAATCCCACGCCTCTTCCTTCTGCTGAACGAGTCCTATATGACCGATATCAAGGCATGCAACGATCTGCTCGCTGTCAAGCTCGTCGATATAACGCACGAATTCCTTGATCTCCGAGCAGGTATCGCAAATTATAAACTTTCTTCTCGGATCGACCTGGAACATATTTTCAACGCCTATCTTAACGCCGTATTCCTTTGCATACGGAATAAGTCTGCGGTAATATTCCATATTTTTCTCAAATATCTCTTCCTCGTGTCCGAGATACGTCCAGTGGTGAAGAGGATGTACTACCGAAACGTCCGCTCCGAGTATTGCCGAAATTTCGAGGTTTCTGTAGAAACGCGGCATAATGATATTTTCAAACGCATCGGGATCATTCCAAAGATTGATGCTGAAGGTAAACGGAGCATGTGTCTGATTGATTTTAAGTCCTCTCTGATCAGCCATACGTCTTATTTCAAGCGCACGCGCCTTATATTCATCAGAATTAAATACAGAGTCGTCGGCAACAAGGCTTCCGAGGCTGTAGTCAACAGCTTCAAAGCCCGCATCTTTAATAAGATCGAGAGATTTTTCTGTTCCGAAGCGCGGTTCGAGCGGATAAATTGGCATAGAAAGTTTCATAATTTTTAAGTCCTTTCGTTTTTTTATATTCTATACCCAAAAAATTCTTTTGTCAATACAAATCCCGAATATTATATCGATTTATAAATCAGAAAAGCCTGTCTGAAACAGACAGGCTTTATCTTTTATTTAGTATTTTACTCTGCCTCATAGAGCACAAGCTCTGATGACATAGATGAAGGAATATTCACTCTTATACCGCATCTTGACAGCTCGTATCCCGAAACGGTGAAGGTACTGCCCGAGTTATCGAGAGTGACCTTATAATTTTTAGCAAGGTCAATTCCCTTCGGTATTATAACGCTATCTTCCTTTTTAGCCATACAAAGGCTGAATACCGTTATCGCACCCTTTGTATGATCGCATGATGATATTTCGAGCACGCACTCGCCTTCATCCATACACTTTTCAGCTTCGGGTGTATGGTGGTATATAAGGCAATTCGGCAAAAATCCTCTTATGAAGCTTTTATATACGTCCACGCTATGCTTTACAAAGTCCATCTGACAGGGATTTAGCTCTGCAGAAGCAGGCGCAACAACGTTCAGCGACATATGACCGAGCATAATATTTCTCATCTGCAGATCAAACGATCCGAATTTATGACATCCCATTCCCGCGAACAGTCTATCAACTCTTTCGGGCGGAAGTGCCATCGTCATACCGTTTGTTATCGTTATGCTTCTCGGTGCATTCTGCCAATCCGAAACCCACGTATGATTAAATGCCTTCATCATACCGAGGTCTGTACGTCCGCCACCGCCTGCGCAGTTTTCAAATATAACGTTCGGGAATCTTTTCTTGAGCTTACGGTACATATTATACACCGCGTTGAAATGACGAAGTGATATACATTCCTTAATTCCCGTGCCCATATCTCGCATTGCGAAATAATGGCTTGCCGCAACGTTATAATCTACTCTGAGAAGGTCGAGCTTATATTCGGTGATTATACGCGCAAGCTCGTTTTCCGCCCACTCTGCCGCTTCTTTATTTGTAAAGTCAATATATCCGTCGCACTTTGTGCCGTATATATCGCGGCTTATCCAATCGGGATGCTCTTCAAAAGCCTTTGAACGTCTTCCGAGGCGCTCGATCTCCACCCACAGGGCAAATTTAAGTCCTTTTTCGTGGCAATAGTCGGCAAGCTCTGAAATTCCGTTGGGATATCTCTCCCCGTTCGGGATATTAACACCGTTAAATCCCTGCCAATCGATACGATCCTGCAGAGGGCACTGCCATCCCGCGTCTATTATGAAGATCTCTCCGCCCATCTCTGCAAACTGACGGATAAAGGATTTTGACGTTTCGACTGTCATATCGTGTTCCGCGCCCATTCCTGCGCCTACAAGGCAGGCAGAGGCATCTGCTTCGGGAAGACAGAGCACAGACTTTCTGATATGCGCGTGCATCTCACTTACAGCATCATCAAGACCGCCTGCAACAACACCCATATACACCTCGGGGAAAACGAAATTTTCATTTGCCCTCAGCACTATCATAGGGCTGTATGCGGTTATCTCTGCACTAAATGATATCGCCGAGTGATCTCTCTCGGTATTTGCTTTATAGTCTACGTTAAATCTGCATCCGCCGCTCCACGCTATCTGCGCGAAGTAGATATGTCCCTTCACGTTATTTCGAACGAAGAATATGGGATGACGGTAACGGTCTCTGCCGAATCTTGTATCGACAGACGTGCGCTCAGTGGGAAGATCACGCCATACGAATTCGCCTTCTCTTCCCCATACGTCATTATTGAAATATCCGATGCTGTAAAGCTTTGAGATATCTCGCTCGTTTGTCATCTGAGCCTTATCCATCTCTTCAAGTCCGCCCGACAGAAGGGATACTCTGCTTACTGCAAGATTATTTTCCGAGAGGTTTTCGATCTCTATAAATCTCGTGAACATTTGTGTGCCGTCAAGAACAGTGTGTATCTTAAGTCGCACAGGCTTAATATTACTTTCGAGAGTGAGCACCGCTTCGATATGATCCTCACTTTTTTCGGTCGCAAAGTCTACAAATCTGAGATCGTAGTCTATGCTCTGACCGTCTATTTCAATATTAAATGCCGACGGCTCTGTAAACGCCGCATGATTTATTCTTGACGGAAATCCCGACAGCACGTTCAGCGGATAGCCTGCCGCATTATATCCCGATGAAACGAGCATTCCTGCTGTAAAGGTCTCCTCGTATACCGCAAGTCCGCTTCTGTAGCAGAATACGGGATTTGCACCCGGCTGATAATACACGTCAAAATAATCGTGTGAGAGCTTCATAGGAAGTACCTCGCTTTTTTAAATTACATAAGAGATCTGTAAAGAGCCTCGATATCTTCTACGCTTGTTTCCTTGGGGTTGCCCGGACGGCAAGCATCGTTATATGCGTCAACAGACATCTGATGGATATCCTCTTCCTTTGCAACGCCCTTGAGAGAGGTCTTGATTCCAACGTCCTCTGCAAGCTGACGTACTGCGTCAACTGCCGCCTTGCGGTACTCGTCCTGAGTCATTTCGTCAACGCCCTTAACGCCCATAGCGCGTGCGATCTCGCGGTACTTTTCGCCGGTTGCTTCTGCGTTATATGCCATAACTGCGGGAAGGAGTGTAGCGCAAGCCTTACCGTGAGGCATATCGTAGTATGCGGAAAGTGTGTGTGCCATCGAGTGGTCAACGCCAAGACCTACGTTAGAGAAGCCCATTCCTGCGATATACTGACCGAGAGCCATACCCTCGCGTCCGTCTGCTGTGTTATTTACAGCACCGCGGAGAGAGCGTGCGATGATCTCGATAGCCTTGATGTGGAACATATCGGAGAGCTCCCACGCGCCCTTTGTGATATATCCTTCGATAGCGTGTGTAAGAGCATCCATACCTGTAGCAGCTGTAAGACCTGCGGGCATAGAAGCCATCATATCGGGGTCAACTACTGCAACTACCGGGATATCGTGTACGTCAACGCAAACAAACTTACGCTTCTTCTGAACGTCTGTGATAACGTAGTTGATAGTAACCTCTGCTGCTGTTCCTGCCGTTGTGGGAACTGCGATGATCGGAACGCAAGGATTCTTTGTAGGTGCAACGCCTTCAAGAGAACGAACGTCCTCGAATTCGGGGTTGGTGATAATGATACCGATGGCCTTTGCCGTATCCATGGAAGATCCGCCGCCGATAGCAACGATACAGTCAGCCTCTGCTGCCTTGAATGATGCTACTCCGCTCTGCACGTTTTCAACCGTAGGATTGGGCTTGATATCGGAAAATACGCTGTAAGCGATTCCTGCAGCGTCAAGAAGGTCTGTAACCTTTGCAGTAATTCCGAACTTTATAAGGTCGGGGTCGGAAGCAACAAAGATCTTTTTAAAGCCTCTGTTCTTTATTTCTTCGGGAATCGATTTGATCGCGCCTGCTCCGTGATAGGAGGTCTCGTTAAGCATAAATTTGTTCATGGTTGTAAATTCCTTTCGTTTTTTATTTAACAATCTTATTATAAAACGATTAAAATAAAAAGTCAAGATATACTCGTAAATATTATCCGTTTATTTGATTTTCATTTAAAGCTCTTACAATTTCCTCTGCGAGCATCTTATATCCGTCCGAAACAAAATGAACTCCGTCATCACACAGAAGCTCCTTATTTGAATTTGATACCGAGTACAAATCTATTATTCCCGCGTCTGCTCTTTTTGCAACCTCACGAGCTTTTTCATTTCTTTTCGGAATTCTGCTGCTGAACTCCTTTGAATCGTCAACGGCTGTCGTTAACACTATAAAAATCGGAGTGTCCGGGCAGAGCTTTTTTATATTTTCTATCAGCTCAAAATAAAGCTCGCCGTACTTTTCATCGTCGAGATGCCAACCGTGAAGTCCGTTATTTATGATTATGGCATCCTTGCGGTCATTCTGATCGACAAACATTTTTATCATCGGAAAGTAGAAAGGATTATCAAGTCCCTTTGAGCTGGCAAAATTATTGAATATCAGCTTACGCTCTACCAAAGAGGTAGCCCATGGGAAGGTTGCGTTTGATATCGAATCGCCTATATAGAGGATTCGTTTAGCGTCGGTATCATACACGTCTTCAAACCATACGCGATCCCATTCGTACTTTTCAAGCGGAGATCTCGTTGTTTTTTCTTGATAGGTATAATTATTTGCCATAATAAATTCTCCTTACTATACGCCGTCTTGATTGGATTTTTGACACGAAGTATACTTCTCTGTTATTTTGAATTATAATACAAATTATCCCATTTGTCTATATATTTTTTGCTTATTTTTATTTATATATTGCGCTTAACATTGACTTCATATCTCTGTTATGCTATAATACTGTTAATATTAAGATTATTAACCGTTCAAGGAGAAAATATATGTCCAAAACAGAAAACGTTGTCCTTACTAATATGTGTATGGTCTACAGCGGCAGCAAAATACTCGTGCAGGACCGTCTTGACCCGAAATGGCCCGGGATCACATTTCCGGGCGGTCATATTGAGGTCGGCGAATCCTTTGTACGCTCCACTATGCGAGAGGTCAAGGAAGAGACCGGTCTTGACGTAAGTGATCTCAGGCTGTGCGGAATGAAACAGTTTACAAGTGAAGACAACACCTACAGATACATAGTATTCTTTTACAAAACCGATCGTTTTACGGGAGAGCTAAGATCGTCCGACGAAGGAAAGGTCTTCTGGATAGAGCGAAGCGAGCTTGACAGCTACGTTTTGGCGGACGGATTTGACAAAATGCTTGAGATATTCGAAAACGACGAGCTTTCGGAGAATTATTATTATTTCGACAATGATTGGCACTGCGAAAATTTGTAAAAAATAAAACCAAAACCGCATTGGAATGATGCTCCTGACAGAGTATCGATCCAATGCGGTCACTTTTTACACGAGTTATCAAACAAGCTTATGCTCGTCTCTTATTGCAGTAAGCTTTTCGCCGTCAATTTCAAGGCGGCAGATACGTGCTGTGCGCTTATCGCCCTTGATTCTTGTATCGTCTATAACATCGCGTCCGTGGTAGATGACGTAGTACTTACCATCGTATTTTATAACGCTGTTATGTCCCGTACCCTCCTCGTATTCGTTCTTGGCAATAAGAGGAGAATATGTATTTTCATCAGGATATTTTACGAACTTTATCTTTGTAAGGTCGGTTTCATCCGTTTTAGCTACCGCATATCCGAGATAATAATATTCGTTCTGATAGCAGTTTCCCGAATAGATTATATAATGATAATCACCCTCGCGGAAGTAGAATGCGCCTTCAAGAGTATGCCAATGCTGACCTTCCTTAAATCTGTTACGCATAAATATCTCCTGGTCAAGAGTAGGACGAACTACCGATACCGGCTCGCCGCAAACCTCGTAGGGATTTTTCATCTTATCTACAACTATATAAGTTCCTGCGCGCTCTGCATCGTAGTCGTTTACCGAATAGAATATGAAAAGTCCGCTCTCATTTTCAACCACGTGAGAGTCTATCGAGAAGGGTGCGATCAGCTTTTTAGCGTTCATAAACGGACCTGCGGGAGTATCCGAGGATGCCACGTGCATAGTCTGAAGATGAGTATCCTCCTCCCCTTCCTTCATAAAGGAGACGTACATATAGTATTTTCCGTCAATACATATAACAGACGGAGCCCAGTATTCCTTTGAATTTTCAACCGAGAAAACCACTCCTATATCCTCATATTCGCCGCAAAGCTCATTTGCCTTAAACGCATGAACTCCGTCGCCTCCGGTTACGTACATATAGAAGCATCCGTCGTTTGCTCTTATAAGGAACGGGTCTGCCTGCGATGAATAGTTTCCTTCTTTATACGGAATAAGTCTCATAGTTTTTATTTCCTTTCTTATTTTATCTTGATTTTATATATACAAAAAATATATCAAGCCCAAAACACTGATACCAAACAGGATCATACAGATCACTACAGTAATCTTTAAAGCATTCTTAAGCTTTTCGATATCCGTAAATTTATAGCCAAGCCACGAAAAAAGCGTTCCGAGTGACAAAAGAAGTGAAGTAGACAGGATCTCAAGCGTAAGAGTCAGGCTGTTTACAAGCTTCGTCATACCTTCAGGATCGGAATTATCAGAGTATTCGGCATAGTGCACCGCAAAGCCTATTCCGAGCAGTATTGCCAAGATCAGGCAGAGAGCACTCAGCATTAAGAGCAGTACAGCCGTTATCTTTCGTGCTTTCATCAGTAAAACTCCTTTCGAAGCTATATCGGTATCCTTTAAAAATGCTCAAACGCACCGCACGGAGCCTTCGGGAAAGCTCTGAAGAAGTCTGTGCATTTTTTGTTTACCGTTACGCCGTCCATATAAAGTGCCGCGTTTTCATCTATACCGTCATATCCGTAGACAAGACGTGAAAACGCTCCCGACGAAAGCGTAATGTCCGACTCTGCGCCATCGTTAAGCCGTATGACCTTACTGTCCCCGCCTCCATAGCAGACCTTATAAATGCCCGCGGCTTTGGGCAGGATATCGTCTACTCTTACCGTAAACTCACCCTCTTGCTCGGGATATGTCTTTGCCGCGAGTAGCTTTTCGGTATTTATCACGCGCGCCATTATATCGGGCACTCTTGTATACGTCGTATGCGTATAATGTCTTAAAAGAAGCTCTACCTCGGGGCACATAGCGATATTTGAGAACTCGATATCGTCAAATTCACCCTCGAACATTCTAAGGAAGGAGAATATCTCGCGAAGTGCTTCGGGCGATGTATACGCAAGCTCGTGCACCGTAAGAAGACCCTCTGCAAGGTGGTTTACGACAAGCTTTTGCGTAGACGAGTAAATTATATACGCTATCGGCTCTTCTCCGTCGTAGCAGATATAGACCGTACGCTTATCATTCAGATAATATTTCGGATCGTTTCTCGGCAGAAGCAGGTTTCTTCCCACAGAAAATTTATCGTATATCTTCACAAGATCAGAATATTTACTTTCATCGTAAGGAACAAATTTGCATCTGCGCGGTACGAAATCCACAAGTCTTGTCGGGAAGCGCACTATCAGATGGTCTGAAACCTTTTCATATCCGAACATTCTGTAATACGCATAGGAAAACGGGTGCAGTAATGCAACGGCGACATCCTCCTCGGTTGCTTTCGCGTGCATATAATCAAAGATCTTACGCACATTTCCGCCTCTGCGGTTATGCACGGGAGTCCCTATTCCGCCGGCAAGCATCGTTTTTATTTTAGTATTTGAATAGCTCGTGTCCAAAAACACAAATCTTCCGCTTGAAAGCTCTTCCCTATTCTCATTTACCGCGGCGACCTTTATTATCGAAGATCTTTCATCATCTTTTCTATAAAGCTCTATTATTTCTGACATAATTTTCTTTCTCCTTATCTGCAAAACAAGGCTTTCGCTTTATTATACAATAATAAGATCTTTATGTAAAGTAGTTTTTGAAAAGTTTTAGAAAGATGTGCAGCGGCTTTTTTGTGGTATGGAATACTGAAAAAGGAGCGAAAAATCGCTCCTTTTAATCTAATATATACTCCATGTCGTATTCTACGATTTCCATTTCATTCGATTTGGAATTATAGAAAACGTTTATAAATCTGTACTTGCCGTTTTCTTCCGGAAGCTTATTAAACGTTTTTTCGTCCACGTTATATATTATGAAATAATCATAATAGTTTGAATCGTGGATAGGAGATATAATACCTACCATATTATTTGGAAGTACTGTAATCCATTTTTCATCTTGAACTATATGCTCTTCAAACTCCTTAACGTCAGTACTGTCAAAGTATATTTCGCTTTTATAATATATATACCCTCTCGTAACAGACTGTGTGCCCTTCGTCCAGTCATGCGTATTTATCTGTGAATGTACGGGAATATCAATATCAAGGATCTCTTCCGCATTCAGTATCGCTTCGTCAGAATGAGAAACGGTATCTGAAAACATAAAAACAAACGATCCGTAAATACAGAGCAGAGTTGCAATAATAAAGCCGGCTATAACGTTTTTTAGATATTTATGACCTTTATTCTTCAAATAATATCCAAAAATAATGGAAGCTATCGGTATGGGGATAAACACAAAGAAAACCCACATATTTTCATCAATAGGATATTTGTTTATTGCCGATAAAGCCGCTACACAATACAGACCAAACCAAAGAGAAGCAATAGTACATATAAAAAGTATTAGCGAAATAGTTTTCAGTTTTCTCTCAGGGTCGCTGTATTTACCCTTTTGACTTTTTTTATTACAGTACGTATAGAAAAAAGAATTTTCATTAAGATCTTCTTTTTTCACAACAAAAGAGTCTGAAAGTGTTTGCAAAATAAAATATTTTTTATGATCATAAATTTTTTCGATATCCGAAATATTTATCTTAAACCTTTTCTTCGCCTCTGAATCACTATAAATAGTTATGTTGATATAATTATCATATATTTCGTAAACACATCGGCTCTCAAGAAGCCTCGGCTCTCGTTTTTTCCACATTTTTATATACAGCACAAACGATTTGATATTGCCGATGATTATTATAAAAAACGCGCCTATGCATAAGCCGTCAATCGTGCTGTTGGATTCCAACCATTCGTTTAACATAAAGAGGACAAACACACACCATACTATGCTTCCTATAACTTTTTTCAAAAGCGGAGAAATGAAAATTCTCAAAAGCTCCTTCAGCACCGGTTTGGAATATTCAAATTCGTATTTTTCTTTTATTGTTTCTTCACAGACCTCTTCGGTTTCTTCAGAGTCACTTAAAATTCTGTCAACAGACACGCCGAAAATTTCTTTCAAACGAACAAGATTATCTACTGTCGGCATGGTTTTATCCATTTCCCAAAGGCTTACGGTCTGACGGCTGACAAGCAACTTCTGACCAAGCTCTTCTTGCGAAAGTCCGATCTTTTTTCTGTAAAATTGTATTTTCTCACCTACTGTCATAAAACGCTCCTTTCTTATACGGTAAAATTATATCATTTTTTCAAAAAAAGTAAAGCATTTTGCTCTTGCCTATTGTCAAGCAGCACTTGCGATCGATATTATGTGTAAAATTTAAGATATTTTCATATTTTTATTATATCATATCGCAGAGCATATGTAAAGTAAAAAATATTACGGCAAAATTTATTTTGTAAGGTTCATACAACTCAAGACCTTTTTTGAAAAAACGACTCCGAATATTGACATCTCGAGTAAGCTTTGATATAATTATGTAAACGATTTACCAAATCTATAAGTAAAAAGAGGGTTCAAAAATGAGTGTCAGAATTTTAGGAAAGCTTCCAGATCCATTCAAGAAAGAGGATGGAACTCGTATGACTCCCGACGAGTGGTACGCTAAACGAAATGAAATATTCGACAAAATATGCGACGTGGAATTCGGAGGTATGCCTCCCCGCCCCGAGGTCGTCAAGGTCGTAAGACTTACTGCACCCCGTGCCGACGGCGGTACAAACGTATACAAAATATGGGCAGGAACAAAGGAAAATCAGCTTTCCTTCCTTCTCGACGTCACCGCACCTGCGTCAAAGCTTGACGGCAGCGTAAAGCATCCCCTTCTTCTTACCGGCGACGGATGCTATACCACCTGCGAAAGCGATACCATCGAAAAAGCCAAATCTCTGAACATCGCCGTAGCGCGCTTCAACAGACTTGAGTTTGCAAACGACGACAAGAATGCAGGACGAGTCGGCGGACTTTACGACGTTTACCCCGAGCACAAGACATTCACTGCCATTTCCGCGTGGGCGTGGGGATATATGACGGTCATGGATGCCCTTGAGTATATTCCTCACATCGATGCTGAAAACGTCGGTATCACGGGTCACTCCCGCGGAGGAAAGACTGTTATGCTTGCCGCCGCTGCCGACACTCGCATAAAATTTGTTTGCCCCAACAACAGCGGATGTCACGGTGCCGCAAGCCACAGACTCAAATGCTCCGCTACCGAGTACGGCGGAAGAAGCGAGGAGCTTGCCGATATGTTCAAGAACTTCCCTCATTGGATGGGCGAAAAGCTCGAAGCTTACATTGGCAAAGAAGAAACTCTTCCATACGATATGCACTTTTTCGGTGCTCTGACCGCTCCGAGATTTTACATTCAGTGCGAGGGAATGCAGGATCACTGGATAAATCCCAAGGGCTCGTGGATGAACTTCTGCGGAGTCAAGGAAGCTTACCGCTATCTCGGATGCGAGGACAACGCCGCGGCTTGGTTCAGACCGGGCGCTCACCGACACAAGCTTCCCGATTTCAGCGAATTTCTTGAATTTATGCGCTCGAAGATCAACGGCAAGCCTACTGCCGAGCACTTAAAGATAAATCCCTATCCCGAGCTGACTATAGATACCGATTGGACAAAATAACAAAATATAATGCAAAAAACGATGACTTTCGACCTTTCGTCTTAAGTCATCGTTTTTTGCATGTTCCATAGCAAGTACCACTACAAGAATTGTTTGGTTGCAACAAATCATTGTTTAATAAAATTGAAAAAAACATAAAGACCGCCAAAGAAAAATTAAAGTTTATTGCGTTTTAAATATTTCTTAAACCCGTGTATACTGTAATAATATATATTACCTATATTATATCCACTATATATCTCTTTTTTTCCGTCTTTATCTGATGTTCTGTCAATATACAATGCGTGGTTTGGTGTTGGGTGAACCATAATTATATGCTTCCCTTTTGACCTGTCAAAATCGGGGAAAGCATAGGTTTTATATGACTTCGGTGTACTTGAAATTGCAAACATCATAGGGAAACTATGACTACCTTTTATAAATCCGCCGCCGTATCCACCCATTTCCACACGCATCTTGGCTATACAGTATTCTTTTTCATCGACAAGCGTAAAACCTCTGCGTGCCCTGAACACCAGATCAATAAAGTGAATACAGTAGGTTTCATCTGACGTAGATACCGTTATATCTTCTTTTTCGCTTATTCCGAAAAGAGATGCAAGCGGAAATCTTGTTATCTTAAATTTAATATTATTCTTTTTACACGCAGACCAAAGCGAAAAATAGCAAGCTATACGTTTGATCAGAAAAATTATAATAGGAAGTAGGAAGAAAGAAAAAACTATTATGACAAGCAGTCCTATACCTACAATAGTAAAAAGTTTACTGTAATCCGCAAAAGTATCTGCAATCTGCGGAAACTCTATACTTATGTAAAAATAGAGAAAGATTCCGAGAGGTATTCCGATAACGAGCAACAAAATAGCTATTAAAATCCATATGGGATTTATATTTTTTCGTCCGTTTTTCATACGTTACACCCTCTTTAAAAGCTTTATAAAATCTTTCGCCTCATAATAAGTGATATTGCCTATACTGTATCCGCTGAACAGCGATTTAGAAGCAGCACCGTCAACGTATCTTACTTCCATCGGAAGCGGATCG
Organism: Clostridia bacterium; assembly: GCA_017532425.1. Classification (GTDB taxonomy): domain Bacteria; phylum Bacillota; class Clostridia; order Oscillospirales; family CAG-272; genus SIG672. The sequence goes on from JAFXJH010000133.1 coordinate 22,874, forward strand.
AGCATAATAATATGCTCGCCGATGCTTGGGTCGAATTCGGGGAATTTCCTCGTTTCCCCGCTATTTATAGTACTACTCAAAACTACTGCAATTCTCGCGCCTGTTACACCTCCATAATAAGGCGCACCTAATCTTTTCGGCGCATCCGGTGTAGTACGAGCTATATCGTATTCATTTGCGTTTACTATAGAAAACACACGTCCGCGACCTATAATATCTATAAAGTGAATACAAAACGTTTTATCTTTGTTTTTTATACGAATATCCTCTTTCGATCTTATTCCGACGAGTGAAGCAAACGGAAATCTTGTTATCTTAAACCTAAATTTATTCATTTTACAGGAAAACCAAAGCGAAAAATAACAAGCTATACGTTTAAAAATAAAACGTAATACCGGAAGCAGTATAAAAACAAAAACTACTATAAAAAGCGGAAAAGCAATTGCAACAATATAGACGTAACGGAAATTATATAAAATTTCTGCAATCATCGAAGAATTCAAGCTTACATAAAAGTAGACAACAGCACCGACAGGCATTCCGATAACGAGCAACAAAATAGCTATTAAAATCCATATGGGATTTATATTTTTTCGTCCGTTTTTCATACGTCACACCCTCTTTAAAAGCTTTATAAAATCCTTTGCTTCATAATATGTAATATTGCCTACGCTATATCCGCTGAACAGCGATTTGGAAGCAGCACCGTCAATGTATCTTACTTCCATCGGAAGCGGATCGAGTATGATAATATGCGCGCCGATGCTTGGGTCGAATTCGGGAATAGTTTGTTTACTTCCATCTAATAATACTCGCTTTGCCGAAGTAAGACGTGCATCAAACATTGGTGTTATCGAAGCATTATCCGCAGCCGTTTTTGATACATCATAAATTTTATCGTCTATTAACGTGAAAACCCTTGCACGACCGACAACGTCGATAAAATGTATCAAATACTTTTCATCACCGCGTGTAATACAAATATCTTCTTTAATTTTCATACCAATAAGTGAAGCAAACGGAGGTCGCTTGAGTTTAAATTTATAGCCTTCTTTCGAGCAGACTGCAAAAAGTTTGATATAACATTTGATACGTTTAAAAGCAAATCTGATGAAGGAAGGAAAGATGAACACGAGCCCTACTACTAAAGCAAACCATATCATCGTCATAAAGTCTTTTATATAGTCAAGATCCATAATGCCGACAATTTTTTCAACCTCATAACCTTTTTCCAAGTAGTGAAAAAATCTCCCTATGTTTGAAGCTGTTATAACAATTACGGGAAGCAGAACAACTGCAACAACAATAAAAGTAATGACTTTTTTCATAGCGTTTCATCCTTTCGGTATTGCATTTCGAGTTCGTAAGTCGTTTAATATCATCATCTGATTATATTATACAATACCGAAAAGAAATTGTCAATAGTTTGTCAATAAAATACAATAAATTGTTTATTTTTTCACTTTACGCAGCCGTTTGTGTCAAGATCGTACACTATAACTCCGTGCTTGAAGTTTTTTTGCCTCTGTAATAACTATCTGAAGCATTATGAAAACGATGATCATCAGAGCCGCGCAGGCATAAAGTCCGATACGATAGCTGTTAAGACGGTCAAAGCAGAGATTCATAAGCGGCGCACCGAGAGCGTATCCCGCCGTATTTACCGACACGAATATTCCGAGCACCTTATTAAATCCCTTTTCTCCGAAAAGCTCTCTTGCGTATATCGGAAGCATTACCGTTTCAAGTGGCAGTGCCGCCGAGGAAAATACTCCGTACAGCATTGCAAATATTTTTCCCGCCGCGCTGTTTGTAAGCGACGCGAGGATTATTGACACCAAAATTGCGAAGAACACACATATATTTACGCTTGTCCGCAGTCCCGCTTTGTCGTACAAAAATCCCGACAGGAATTTAAAGAGTGCAAGCGCCACCGAATGAACGCTCATAACGAGAGCAACGTATTCTGCATCAATACCGACGTCCTTCATATGTGCCGCAGATATTCCGTACATTCCCTGGAGCACGAGTCCGGTAAGAAATATGGACACGCACGCAAGATAGAAAAAGCGTGTTTTCAGAGCGTCCTTATACTCTATACCTTCCCATTCTTTTCCTCTGTGCTTTGACTTTTGGTGTGCAACTTTTACTTCCTCGGACGCTTTGGCTTCAGGCTCGTTTCTGAAAAATATCATCACAAGCACGCCTACCGCAAAAAGCATAGCGGCGATGAGAAGATACGCTTTTCTATATCCGAAAATATCGTTTTTATCATATATTATCGGCGAAACTATCTGTGTCGCGACCGCGCCGCCCACTCCGTTTGCCGCAAGCACAAAGCCCATTATCGTGCCCTTATTTTCTCTGCACCACTTATTCACGACGTAGCCTACCATTGTGGTGGTAGTCCACGAAAGACCTATTCCGAGCATTACTCCGCCGATATAGAAGATCCATATGCTATTTGCCGTGGCGTATATTATCATCGCGCCTATCAGCGAAAGAAAGCCTGCGCCTATCAGCTTTTTTGCTCCGAATTTATTTACAAGTGTGCCGAAAAATATATTTACTATTGCAGTTGAAACAAAGCGACAGCTATCGTTCAGCGAGAATTTACTTCTCTCTATTCCGAGTGCTTCTGTTATCGGTGAAAGAAAGAGCGTTCTCGACGAGCTGCAAAATCCGAGTGTGGTAAGCACCATCAAAAAGCAGAGTGCAACTATCACCCATTTATATTCTGTTTTTTTCATAGAGTTCCTTTTATTGCAGACCACAATTATGATTTTATATTTTTTCTCCGCGTATTTTCGCAGATTTTACAAGCTTCTTCGTATATACCCAATCTGTCATTCCGGGGCAGAATCTGTACATACCGAGTGTTGCGAGAATATACCACGCAGAGGTGGTTCCGTTATCCTCGTCGCCCGGATATCCGTTATCTGCCGAGGAAAACGCCTCTTTTACGAGCTTTTCCACGTAATGATCGGTCTTTTCCTGCTCTCCGAGAAGTGCGTATATAAAGGGCAGATGGAAGGACGGCTGATTCGATATCGCCATCTGACCGAAGTCAACAAGTGCCATTTCGGTCATTTCGTGTATCTCGTTATTATATCCGAAGACTCTGTATTTCGGCTCTGAGGTAAACAGCTCGTCAAGCTTTTCTATCAGCTTATCCTTGCCTCCGTGAAGCTCTGCAAGTCCCAAAATATCGTGCGGAACAGCGAAGGAATTCTGCCACGCCGAGCCCTCGGTATATTCTCCGCCCCACGAGCATGGATCGAAAAACTCTGCCATCTTGCCGTTTTTATCCTTTCCGCGCATAAATCCGCTTTCGGGATCGAATATATTTTTATAGTTCTTCGAGCGCTTCATATACTCGTCCACAAGCTCTGTACGGCCAAGCACCTCTGCAACCTTTGCGATACAAAAATCCCCGTATGCAGAATCCTGAGTAAGGTTGACCGATTCTCTGACCTCTTCTCTCGGCATATAGCCGTATTTCAGATAAGAAAGAGCTCCGTTTCTTCCGTATCTCGGGTCGTCTGCCTCATTATTTGCATGATGGAGCATTCCTTCAAGTGCATTTTCAAGAACGCTTCTCTTTCCTATACCGTTCACTGCGGCTTCTGCTATTACGGCGTCGATAAGAGTACTCGGCATACATCCGACCTCACCTACCGAGTCCATCTCGGCAGCCATCCGCACTCGGGATAGTCCGTCACAAAGCCCTCGAGTATCTCTGCAAATTCCTCTCTTGCTATAAGCGTATAAAGAGGATATACAGTACGATAGGTATCCCAGAATCCGTTATCAGTATAGCGCACGCCCTCTCTTATACTTCCGTCAAACGGTGCATAATGCAGAGTATTTCCGTTTTTATCGTATTCGTACGCCTTATGCGGGAAAAGGAAGGTTCTGTACAGACAGGAATAGAAGGTCTTCATCTGCTCTTCGTCATAAGCCTCTATCTCTATACGGCTGAGCTTTTCCTCCCAGGCATCTTCTGCAGACTCTCTTATCTCATCAAAGCTCTTTTCCGAGCATTCGCGCTCTATAGCAAGGGTTGCAAGCTCGTGACTTATATAAGATATTCCGAGTCTTGCTTCAACTTCTTTTTTGGTGAGTGCGATATGTACTGCGGCATCTCTGCCCTCGCCTCTTTGATAGCTCTTTTCAAAATCGACCGAGTCTTTATCGAAAGCTACCGTGAAATACATATTGAAATTCACGCTTCTGTCGCCCGAATGTCCGTTTGTTCTTCCGTAAAGAATACAGTTTTCCTTATCAAGCGTGTAGAAATATTCACCCTTTGTCGGAAGGAAGGACAGATATGACGGTCTGTCATCACCAAAGTAAAGTCTTATTGCCGCGCATCTCTCGGTTGGCGTAATTTCAAAGGTGCAGTTTGGGCGAAGCATATGAATTTTCAGATAATCCGGTCTGAAAATTGCTTCCCCGATGCGGTATCCCGACCACGCGCCGTCCGAAGTATCCGAGACAACGTCATTTTGCGGAGTCATTAGAAATGTACCGTAGTCGTTTATCCACGGGCTCGGCTGATGAGTGAGGCGTATGCCCTCGACAAACTCGTGCGAAGGATGGAAAAACCATCCTCCCCTTTTCTCTGTCTGCGGGCAGAATGACACCATACCGAAGGGGATCTGTGTCAGCGGAAGTGTATTACCGTACGAGCGGCGCGGATGCGATGCCGTACCCATTTTTATATTGACGTAAGGAATGTATTTCATATTTACCTCCGGAATTGTATTTTTTGTTAAAAAGCTTAAGTATCTTTTAGTCATCAAGCAGATAATGAAGCATCTTTTCGGGATTATCAAGAAAGCGCTTCGTTATCTGATAATGCTCTGTTTCTCTGTAATCGACCTTTTTTATTCCGTCCTGCGAAAATTCAAGAATATCTGCGTCGGGAAATGCCATAAGTATCGGCGAATGTGTTGCTATTATAAACTGCGAATTCTCTTTTACAAGAAAGCTTATCTCTGACAGCAGAGTCATAAGTCTCATCGGCGAAAGTGCCGCCTCGGGCTCGTCGAGGATATAGAGCCCGTTGCCTCTGAAACGGTTTTGAACTATAGCAAGAAAGCTCTCTCCGTGCGACTGATTATGCAGAGAAACGCCTCCGTATCCGTTTATAATGGGCGGAGCGAATGCCGGTTGATTATCCATATCGTCTATATTCGTTGCAACGTTATACAGACTTTCTGCTCTGAGGAAAAAACCATCCTTGGCATATTCTCTTTTTACAAGCGTGATATGTCTGAAAAGCTCGGAATGAGTATCGTTTGTTGAAAAGCTGAAGTTGCGCGAGCCACCCTCCGGATTAAAGCCGTATGCAAGTGCAATAGCTTCAAGAAGCGTTGACTTTCCCGTGCCGTTTTCTCCGACGAAAAAGGTTACGCTTGAAGAAAAGGAAAGCGTTTTCTCCTTTGACAGATATTTTATCATCGGAAGCTCTCTGAGATAGGAGCTTCTGCTCAAACCGTCTTCAAAAAGAATACTGCTTATATATTTCCCGGACACGTCTATGCCTCCTTTGATATTATAGTTTATCTCTTTGCTACTATTTTATATTCTCCGCTTGTGACGTTCTTTGAAGTATTTCCGTCCTCAAAGAAATATCCCGCCTCAAGCTCTGCCACCGCGCTTATTTCCTTCGGTATTTCAAGGGTCAAAATGATATTTTGTCCTTCTCTTCTCCAGAAAGAGCTTATCTTACCCGCAGGTGCCGTATGCGATGCACAAACGCTGTCAAGTTCGCTTACAAACGACGGCTTTATTTTAAGTGTATTTACGTTATGCTTACTCGGATTCAGATTTATTCCCGCAAGGCATTTTATAAACCACGCGCTGATATCTCCCCAGAAATGATGATTCATCGAAGAAACTCCGTTTGCATGGAAATCCTCCCAAAGTGTGGTTGCACCGCGCTTCAGCCAGTTTCCGTACGACGGGTAATCATCTCTGGTTATCATCTTATATGCAAGATCGCTATAACCGAACTCTGTAAGCACGTGGAAAATTACTCTTCCGCCGAGCACTCCGACGTCTATATGGTCATCTGCGTCGTGTATCATTTCAAGAAGTCTTTCAAATGCGGCAGGCTTTTCATTTTCATCAAACACTCCGTAGAAGAGGCACATAGCCTGACTTGTCTGACAGCTTCCGACAACTGTCATCGATTCTGAGTCAATAAGATTCTTTCTGATCGATCCTCTGTATTTTGCCATCTCTCCGCGTGCAAAATCTGCTTTATCAGTCATATTTACGGCGTCAAGCATATCTGCCATTTTAGAGGAGATATCCATTGCCATAACAGAATCCGTAAGTATAAGCGGAGATTTCGGAGATATACCGCCAACGTGGCACCAGTCACCGAGTCCGATAGAGAGAAGTCCGTTTTCGTCGGTGCGTGTTCTGAGATATTTCAGATAAGAAACGAAATGCTCTGCCGATTCGGTGATCATATCGGTCTTTCCGCGGTAAATATAGGTATAGTAAGGAAGGTACGCAAGAACCGAATCCCACGCAGGTCCGTTACCCCAATGGAATCCCCATCCGCTTGTGGGAACAATTCCGGGAAGGCTTCCGTTTTCCTTCTGTGCCTTGCATATATTTCTGATCCATTCACGGTAGTTTCGTTCGGGTGTGAAATTCAGAAGAGCGGCTTCGCACGAAAGCGCGGCATCTGCCGTCCAGCCGTTTTTCTCACGCTGAGGGCAGTCTGTCGGGAAATGGTGGAAGTTCGACTTTATACTGCGTCTTGTGATCTCCTGGAGAGTGTTTGCAACGCCGTCCGAGCATTCAAACGAGCCGCGAGTATCAAGGTAAGTATGGTAAACGAGATAGGTAAGCAGATCTTTTGTTGCTTGCTCCTCTGTTATTCCGCTGACCTTTACGTATCTGAAGCCGTGATAGGTGAATGAAGGCTGATATATTTCTTTTCCTTCGCCTTTACAAACATAGGTATCTCTATGAACGATATTTTTATCTCTCTCCCACTTTTCGCGCACAAACCACACCTGACCGAGGTTAAGATCGCCGTTTACAAGCGAATCCGAGTGGCGAAGCTCTATCTTTTGTCCTTTATATCCCTTTATATTAAGGCGGCAGACACCTGCGTTAGACATTCCGAAATCGTAGATATAGCTACCGTCATCGCGTGCAATTATATTAATCGGCGCAAGCTCTGTTTCCTTTACGATAGGGTCGATATCTGCGACACGAAGCTCACCCTTCGGTGCTGCTGCGGGAATTGCATTTTCCCACTCCGAATCGTCAAAGCCCTTTTGATTCCAGAAATCTATCTCATAATTTGCATCGTAATATTCGCCGAAGCGGTAATCGTCGCTACGTATCGGAGAAGGTGCTATCTTGAAGCTTTCGTCGCTTACAAGCAAAGGCTCACTACTGTCCTTTTTTTCTACCGAAAGTGCAAGCATCGGTGCGCTTCTGAAATCAGCCTTATCAAAATCCCAGATATATCCGCCCGGATTATTCTGATAGCCGTTTCCGAGTATCAACGCTATAACGTTTTCGCCTTTATCGAGTGTGACGTCGTACTTGTCACAGTATATATAATCGTTTGTATTACTGATATAAGGCGACAAAAATCCCTTTGTGATCTGCTTTCCGTTAAAATAGAGCTCGTAGAAGCCGCATACCGCAACGGTTATCCTTGCGTTTGTATTTTCTGCCGACGTCAGCTTTCGTCTGAAATAGTACGCGGGGACATTATTTTCAAAAGTATTATATTCCTCTGTGGCTTTAATAAATTTTTCCTTTAAAAGCTTCATATTCTACACCCATCCTTCAAGAATTGTTTTTTATCATTATAACAACTGCAAAAAAGATTTTCAACCACTTTACAAAAATATTTGCCTTTTAATACCTTAAAGCGCAAAAACAAAGCCTATTATCTTGACTTTACCTAAAAAGAATATTATAATTAATTCAGTTATTATCGAAAGGACGGTAGTTATGTACAAAAAAATCCTGCTTGCTCTTGATATGGAGGGCGTAAACAACGTAGTCGGAACACCATACAGCGGACTCAGCACCGACAATGAACAGTATCCTGTTGCCATACATCAGGCAGCTCTTGAAATAAACGCGGCGGCAGACGCACTTTTTAACCTCGGAGTGGAAAGCATCGACCTTTGGGACAATCACGGAGGCGGTCACAACGTTATTCCTGCCGAGCTTGACAAGCGTATTAATTTACTTGAGATCGACCGCTCGCGTCCCCGTATGTATTTTGCCGAAAACAACAAATACGACTGCATTTGCTTCTTCGGATATCACGCTATGGAGGGTACGCTCGGCGGAGTTTTGGCTCACACAATGAACAGCAAAGCCATTCAGTACTACAAATTAAACGGTCGGTATATCGGAGAGGTCGATATGGATTCGTATATTGCGGCGTCTCACGGTCTACCCTCTGTTTTCTTTGCCGCAGGTGATATAGCCTGCTCGCAGGCTATGCGAATACTCCCCGAAATCGTGACCGTTGCTACAAAAAAGGAAATTTCACGAAATCAAGCAATATTCCGCGACAACGAAGAGCTTTTCAATGATATCCGTGAAAAGATACGTAACGCAGTACAGCTTGATATGCCTATAAAAAAGCTGACTTTTCCCGCGGTTATGGAAAAGTCATTCAAGCGTGTTGAGGACGCCGAAAAGTATCTTATACGTCTGCAAAAAAGCAATGTCTCTGCAGATTATCTCGACGATGCCGTTCTCGGAAAGGACGCACACACGGTCGTTGCTACCGTAGAGAGCATTGACGAGTTTATTGTCTGCATATAATTCAATCTTACTTAAATTATATTATCAGCGATTGGAGAAGTCAAAATGTATATTACCGACGAAAGATTTTTTTGTGAAGAGATCTCAGGCGATTATCCCGAACTTGCAAGCATAGCACAGATCTACCGCGAAAACGGTCTTGAGGCTGCCGAAAAGCAGCTTGCAGATTTTGTGCGCGGATTTATGCGTCCTGACGACTATTTCAAGATTCCTTATTACGAAAGAGAAAATGAATGGGCACTTGCAAGCGATGACGATTTTGCCGCCGCAGAAAAAATAATCAGCGGTGAGATCCGCTCGTGCAGCGTAAGCTTCAAATTTCCCGACACAAAGCATATCGACTGGGAATTCAACCCCACCTTCAACGGGTACAAGGAATGGACCTGGCAGATCTCCCGCCATCACGAATGGAGATGTCTCGGACACTGTTACCGCGAAACGGGTGACGAAAAATACACTATAGCATTCGTTGATTTCCTTATGAGCTGGTGCGAGCAGGCTGTTTTCTCGGACAGCGACGGCTCGGGCGCAACAAAATGCTGGAGAACGATAGAAGCCGGCATACGCATGACCAAGAACTGGCATTACGCATTCCACGCATTTCTGAGCTCTCCTCATATGACCGATCACGTTATAACTACGTATATAAAATCGATATGGGATCACGGTTACCGACTTCGAAGCAAGGCGTCGAACGGCAACTGGCTTATAATGGAGATGGCAGGACTTTCTCATATCGGTATGCTTTATCCTTTCCTAAAGAATGCTTCCGAGTGGGCTGATTACGCATTCGACCGACTTGCTACCGAGCTTGATATTCAGGTGTATCCCGACGGTTTTCAGTACGAGCTATCCACCAATTATCACGACGTCGTTGTTCAAAACTATCATTGGGTCCTCTGCACCGCAGAAGCTATAGGATACAAGGTATCAGACACTCTCAAAAGGAATCTTGAGAGTATGTTTGAGCTCGACATAAATATAAGCTGTCCCGACAGAAAATATCCCGATCTGAATGACGGAGGAAGGTCTGACGTGCGCTTTTGGTGCAATATGGGCAGAAAATATTTTCCCGACAACCCGGGAATACTCTATTTCGCTACCGATGGAAAGGAAGGTTCTCTTCCCAATCACACAAGTATCGCACTTCCCTACGCAGGTCAGACATATATGCGCACTGGATGGGGAGAGAAAGATCTATGGTGCTTTATGGATGCAGGACCGTTCGGTAGAGCACATCAGCACGAGGACAAGCTGAACATTCTGATGTTTGCATACGGCAAGAACGTTATGCCCGATTCGGGAAACTATGCTTACGACACATCCGATATGAGAAGATTCGTACTCGGCACGTACAGCCACAACTGCGGTCTTGTTGACGATCTTGGTCAAAACAGACGAAATAGCTACAAATGGCTTCCCGAAATGATCGGTCAGCGCTCCGATATGAAGTGGATGCTCAGCAGTAGCGTTGATGCTGTTGAAGGCATATATAGCGAGGGGTACGGTCCCGATCTTACTGCCGTAACACATAGACGCAAGGTTATTTTCTTCAAGAAGGGTATCGGCGGAAGTCTTCCCTTTGTCCTTGTTTCTGACAGATATTTATCGGGTGACCAAAACGAGCACAAATTTGCGACTTCTTATCAGATGGATATTCAGCCTTACACAGTTAACGGAAAAATCTTCACCGCAGATCACGGCGACGGCGTGACGATGAGCATTATTTCATCGATCGTACCCGAGGTCATCGTAGCGCAGAAGGAGCCGTATTTTATCGGTTGGAGAAAACGCTTTGGTGCTGACAGCGAAAGCTTTGAGCACTCACCCGCGCCTTGCCTGCAATACGTTGCGCGCGGCAAAGAAAAAAGGATCGTTACTCTTCTCTATCCATCAAACGACGGCAGGATTAGTATTAGTGAGGTTATTGCGAGTGATTGTGTAAACGATACTTCTGTCACTCTTATTATCGACGCAAAGAGCTACACTATAGATGAAAACGATTACGTTTGCTCGGGCGAGGCATTTGAGAAGCTGATTTAAGTGCGGTATGGATTATTCAAAAAAAAAGACAGAGATTGCCCAACTTCTCATAAGGAAGTTGGACAATTTTATTCGCCTATAACGAGTGATACTGCTTTGCAGGGATATTTGCTTCGCAAGTTTTGTAGGCGAATAAAATATCACTGAAGCTAAAAGCTTCAATATCACTATTGTAATCCAATAATATCACTCTTGTTTTCTCTGCTGACTTATGTTATAACAAACAGAGGTATGGGCTTTGCCCTGAGCCTTTGTAATACAAAGGCGAAACTTGGGGTGGTAGAGGCCGCAAGTTCAAGTCTTGTCACTCAGACCAAAATCGGAGGTTCAACCGAATCTCCGATTTTCTTTTGTTTCCTCGCAAATTCTCTTGAAATCTCTCGTTTTCGTGATAAACATAATGGGCTCGTTCTTCCCTGCTTCGAGGGTTGAACAAGCCCATTTTTCGCCTTTGACCACATGTTTGACCACTTGCGGAGATTTTTGCACTTTTCTCGGCTATAAAAAGTGCAAATTTTACTGCTTCGATTCAAGCCACACATAAAAGTTTTCCAAAACTTCAATCATTAAAGATCCCACCTCGTGGCGCAAAAATGTATCTTGATTGATTCCATTTGATTCAAAACACTCGAAGAGTTTTTTGTTAAAATCGTATTTTTCATTGAGTGTAATAAAGTCTTTTGTTTTAATTTTCGATAACCTTTCTTTATCAATCAAATTGTGCAAAACAAAAGCTATACTCATTTTGTATCTAATTGTACCTATATGCTCTGTCGCCTTCAGATTTTCAGTAAGCAACGATATATAGTGCAACGCCACAGGATATCTAACAAATGGGATACAATGATATTCCAAACATGAAATAATGACATCAATAGCCTGCTGTATGCATCCATATACTAACATAAAAAAGTTATATGCATCTGATTTGGATTCATCTATCATATAGTCGTTTTCTTTTAATGCCTCTACAAACCGAACTTTAAAATCAAGGCTTCTATCATCGTTTTCAGAAAAAACAACTAAATTTCCTATATCACTTCTTGCGTGGCACAAAATATCATCAATAGTATTACATTTTGAAAAGAAATCCTTTAGGCCTTCAATATCGATAAATAAGCTTGCAAATGTGCGCTCCCCTATTTCAAAAAATTCCTCACTTGAAGAATATTGATTAAACAATCTTAACGGAACAACAAATATAGTACCTTGACAGTTTTCGATTATTTTAATGTTATCCTCAGCAGTTTTTCCAATTTGATCGTACAATTTATGAGATGCTTTTCCGTCTGCTAAACTTTTGCAAATAGAAGAATATTTACTAAGTGGATCATCCAAAATATGTTGCTTTCCAATAAGCAAAAACGGAAGATGCTCTTTATCATCATAATCCAAATAGGTGGCTGCCGTAAAAACATAACTCTCGTCACCCGCAAATCCAGATGCCAGATACAATCTGACAACATCCATATGCCTGTACCAAAACAAATTTATTTCATCTAACGCCTGAACAGAAAAGCCAGTTTTCAACTTTGGCAATAATTTCTGAAGCAATACTTTATATTCAATTTGTATTTGCGTCATCTTCTCCATTAAAAGATTTGATTTCAAAACCAATCACCTCCTCAAATAGTGCTTTTGGTAAAGAATATAACTCATCTAAAAATGTTAAAGTTTTATTCATCACCATCACGCAATCTGGCATTACAGATTTTAAAACTATTCTGTCATCAATGTCAGGGATGCAATGATACTGATGTGCTGGGTTGTTGCATTTTAATAATGAAGATTCTCTAACAGCTCCCCATAATCCATGTTCGAATGAAGAATCATAGTCATAGTATAAACCGTATAAAAGCTTTTCGCCTACGCTTTCAAATTTTTCTCTAATGCCTTGGTTATTGAAATATCCGGTATCCATATTAATGAATTCTTCCTCCTTAAACTCATTAACAATCGCTTCAACATAGAATTGATCGAAATGTGGTTTACCTTCTGCCCCAAACTCTCTATGCTTTGCCAATACGAGTTTATAGCATCCTAACCCATACAATTTATAATCTTTCCATATGTTCTCATGATTGCTTTCATTTTTCACAAGATACTTCATCATCATATAATTCTCAATGAGCCCTCTAACACAATTTCTACCAGAGATAGAATTGAACAAGCTGTGTTCGTACGCCTCTTTTAAACGCTTGTAGGAATATGTAGCTATCCCTAATAACACATTCATTTTATCTTCCAAAGGAGAGGTTGCAACATACAACTCAGATAAATATTCAAAAATTTCGTGAAGCTTTTCCATATAAACATCTATTGGACGGTTTTCTATTGGAAATTCAATTGTGTAAAGAGTGCATTCTGTCATTTCACTCATTCTCCTCCAAAATTTTTTAATATATGTAGAATCGGGCGTTTCAAAATTGAGAACCATCATTTCAAGAGATCGAACATTCCCGCCAGCCATATTCATCATCTCATCGTCATGAGATAACTGCGGATACCGACATAGCAATTCAGCATCCATTTTCTGCAAATGCATTTTTCCTTTTAACAAATGATAATACAAAGCTACAAATCTAATATCTGTTGACATATTAGACTGATGACCCATAATCTCTTTCATCGTTTCGATCAATGCCTCGCATCTATATTCTATACTTAGATCAGTTACAAAGAATGCCTCGCAAAATTCCGGATTTTCGCTTTCCGTAATTATCACGGTTAATGGTGCGAGAACATCTGCTCTGATTTCTTTTTTTATTATACTGTAAAATTCTAATTGAATATGGGAATCCAATTTTAATATCTGAGATAATCTAGCAGTGAATAATTCGGGAGCCAATCTATGCAACTCTGAAATTATCTTATATAATTTATTTAATCCCTCATCACGACCCAGAGTACGGAATATCAATCCTATCCAAATATACTCCGGCATACGCCCGTATGTCCATGACTTTTCATCGGACAGCTCTTGTATTTGAGGTATAGAATTAAAGGGAGTAATAAATTTTCCCTTTTTAAATTTATGATCTGATAATTTGCTTTTCATTGCTATCCTCCCTTCGTTTCGCCTTATAGTCTATTTCTCTAACGCTTAACATTTCACCGCAACTTTTATAACTCCGTCGCGTTTATTTTCAAACAGTTCATATGCCTCGTCGATTTTCGATATCGGATAGGTATGCGTGATCAGCGGCTCGGTGTCGAGCTTGCCCTCGGCAATGAGCTTCAGCGTTTCCTCGCAATCGCAACCGTCAACGCCGCCGGTCTTGAAGGTCAGATTCTTGCCGTACATATTCGGCAGAGGCAAGGTCTGCACCTTGTCGTAAAGTGCCACCACCGTAACAATTGCATTTGGGCGAGCACACTGCCATGCAAGCTCGAAGGTGTTATCTGTTCCTGCCACCTCAAGCACTACATC
>JAFXJH010000134.1 GCA_017532425.1 Clostridia bacterium
AATGAAATCGTTGCATAGCAACGATGAAATCTTCACTTCGTTCAGATGAAATCCAAGGCGAAGCCTTGGATGAAATCAAATCCGTTTAACTTCAACCCTGCGAAGCAGGATTTCACCGCGATAGCGATTTCATCCACCATGTGTGGATTTCACCCGTCGAAGACGGATTTGACTGCGTGATACTCCGTTAAGAGTATCACGCTAATGAGGGAGCTGTTTTTTTATCTTACGAAAAGTAAAACGCATATTTTTCCATAGCGTCCATAAGTGCCTTTGCATTTTCAAGCGGTACACCGGGATACATACCGTAGATCATAGTAAGTCCGCCCTCGGGGGTGGCTATTTTCGAAACCTCCTCGCGTATAAGAGCATCTATCTGATCGGGAGTTCCGTAAGGTGTGATGCTCTGACGGTCTATATCGAGATCCACGCAGATCTTTCCTCTGAACTTTTTAGCTATCCAATCTATTCCGTTTACAAGATCCTGCAGATTTATGACCTCTACGCCGCTGTCAACGATATCGTCGACGAGTGTACGGATATCTCCGTCCGAATGCATATGTATCGGTATCCCCGCGTCACGCGCAGGCTTCATTATTTTCGTATATGCAGGCTTTATGTATTTTTTGAACATATCGGGAGGAAGCATCGGTCCTGTCTGCATCCCGAGATCCTCGGGATATCCCATTGTCGAGCATCCGTTATCGACGAATCTCTTTACAAGTGTGAGATTAAACTCTGTAAGCTGCTCTATAAGCTCGTCAAGGAGAGGCTCCTCGTCTATCATATCGAAAAGGAGATTTTCGTATCCGCGAAGATCGCAAAGCTGAAGGAAGGTGTGTCCGTGACGAAGTCCTCCGCCAAAGCTGCCTCCGTTTGCTTTTATACTCTTCCAGCCATCTACCGCCGCATTCCAATCGACCGGATAGAGTCCGTCGGTAGTATTCGGATCGGCTATTTTCCAGGTCGTGCCGAATGCACTCCAATCCGCAAGCGGATGCCCGTGCACGGAGCCGGTTATACCGTCATCTGCTGTATACCATACGCATCCCATCGGATCGGTGTACGGTTCGTTTTTACGCGCGACCGGCGGATAATAAGGCTGCCAATCGGGCGACGGACGCTTGAAATTCGGGAAAAGGAGTTTATGCTCCTCCATAAGATCAAAGAGCGCGTCCTTTGGATAATGATGCCAGCAAGCCGCGTTTATATGAAAGCTCATCGGAATATGATCCGGTCTTTCGAATCTTATCGCCCTTGTATAGTTATCGGACATAATAGAGATCTCCTTTATAAAGAATTTTATATTCTGAAGCAGTCCTCATTCCAGGTTCTGAATTTATCTCTTGAGATACTGTCAAGCTGATCCTTTGTAAGTCTGTACTGCCAGTTACCCTCTGCCACACCCGGTGTATTCATACGGGTATCCGAGCCGTATACAAGTATATCCTGTATCGGGAAGATTACCGTATCTGCGGGGCTTGCGAGCATTGTACGCATTATTGCCTGACAGCCGAGCGCTTTATCCTCGCCGTCATATCCGCAGTAGGAGAAGATAGCACGGCGCTCCTCGGGAGTTACCTCCCAAGTATAGCTGAGAAGGGTCGCGTTATCGTGCGTACCCGTATACGCTATACAGTTTTTAACGTAATTGTGCGGCAGATGTCCCGACTCTCTGTCTCCGAGGAATGCAAACTGAAACACCTTCATACCGGGAAATTTACTGTATTTAAGAAGGGATGCGACCTGCGGCGTGATATCTCCGAGATCCTCTGCGATAATGAGTCTGTCGCCCGCAGTTTCTCTTATTTTATCGATAAGAGCGCGGCCCGGTCCCTTTACCCATTTACCCGCCTTGGCGCTCACAGCGTCTGCGGGAATGCTCCAATATGATTCAAAGCCTCTGAAATGGTCTATACGAACGCCGTCGAAAAGTGTGAGCATATGCTCTACCCTGCTGCACCACCAAGCGTAGTCGTCCTTTTTCATTTCCTGCCAGTTATAGAGAGGATTTCCCCAAAGCTGACCGTCTTCTGAAAAATAATCGGGCGGTACTCCCGCAACGCACTTCGGGCGGTTGTCCTTGTCAAGCTGAAAGAGCTCCTTATGCGCCCACACGTCACAGCTGTCGAGTGCAACGTATATCGGTATATCGCCGATGAGCTTTATTCCCTTTTCGTTTGCGTACTTTTTGATTTCCATCCACTGTGTGAAGAATTCATACTGTATGAACTGCCACATAAAGAGTGTTTCGCTATCGGGAGCTTCGATCTCCCATTCATACCACGGCTTATTTCCGTTTGCCTCACGCAGAGCGAGAAATCTTGACGCACGGTCAAGCTCGCCGTATTTTTCGAGAAATTCGTTAATTTTAAGCTTTTCCTCGATTGAAACACGCTTTGACGCATTTTTAAGAAGCTCAAGGCGCTCGTTTGCAAGTCGGTCGTATTCGCAGAGGTATGGCGATCTCTGCTTTGCGTTTTCAAGCTCACCGATATTTATGAGTCCCTTTTTATAAAGTGTGGGAAGGTCAATAAAATACGGATTTGCGCCGAATGATGAAAATGATTTATACGGAGAGTTACATTCGTCTGTCATACAAAAAGGCAGGGTCTGCCACCACGAAAAGCCGCAGTCTGCAAGGAAATCGACGAAGTATCTCGCCTCACTTCCGAACGAGCCTATCGAATATTCCCCCGGAAGTGTTGATACGTGCATAAGCACGCCGCTTTTTCTGTTCATAAAATTTTATTTCCTCTCGTTAAATATATTTAATTATATTACAAGGCGCGTTTTTTGTCAACATTTATTTTACAAAGTTGCCCTGCTTGGAGTTTACCCGGATGATATGCGTGCCTTCTCTGCGCATAATTATCAAAGCCGTCATAAGAAGCACTGTGCAATATGTTGACAAATACCACGAAAATATGTATAATGAGATCAGAGTAAAAATTTACCTCAGATGTAGACAAAATTAATTTGCTTGACTGAGGGAAGGGAAAAACCATCTCAAACGCCGAAGTTTTTTCCCTTCCCTCAGACTCCCAACCCTTTTCCTTGGCTAAAAAAATCTTTTATTGTTTTGTCTTCAGTCTGTTTACCTTTCGATTGTCCCTAAATAATTAAAATAAATAAAAATTTTTTCAAAATTAATGGTAGTTTTTTGAATTTTTGTCGTCTATATATATGAGAGGATCTTTAAAAATAAATCGTGAGGAGGAAAACTTATGAAAAATCTTATCCACCCATCCACAAACAGCCACAGCTTTCCTCTGCTGATCCGCAGTATGAGGGCGGAATATACTCTCTGACCGCTTGAAAGAAGCCCTATCGACTTAATTTTATTTTAATTTGTTTACCTATTGTCATGATATGATAACCTATTATGCCGATAGCTACGACCACAGATAGAAAGGAGCAATTATATGAAAAAACTGTGTATATTCTTAATACTGATAGCATTACTCGTAGTAAGCGCAGGCTGCGCTCAAAACAAAGAAGATACTGATAAAGATCTTGGTGAACCTGAGATAATTATACCAACTCCCGGAGAGTCGAGAGTTGATTTTAACAGCTTTGAAGATTTCATATCATATGCTAATGATACCGAAAATCAAACGGTACCTGTAGCTCCGGAAGCTATAATAGATTTTTCTTCTATTGTCACAGCTTATGATAGTTTGAAAATTTCTTGTGTTGATAGTGATCAGGCTACTTGCTATGGAATCGAATACGATGGATCATTTAAGATTATTGTATGGTATTATTCAACCCCTGAAAAAGCATCTCGCAGTTTTGACGATCATATTAGAAACGAAGAAAAAAACGAAATTCCATACAATAGCATAAATGATTTTGAAAATTTAGAGCCCAGAAAAAAACTTGTATATGCTTCTATAGATGATGTCGAGCTTGTATATTGGCTTGGATATACTAATCACTACAGCAACGAAAGAACGATTGGATCGCTTCGTTTTGTTATGGGAAATTTTGTAATTACGATAGAACGCGTCGGCGTAGATGAGTATGATGAATCTTATGGCGAAATAGTTACCTCCCTTAACCCCGATTACGGCGCCACCGACGACAGCGTTATCGCCATGCTCGACAAAATCAAAGCACTTATCCCAAAATCATAAACAACCATCATCCCCGACCGACGTAAAAACTAAATAATACAAAAAGCAAGAGTGAAAGGAATTCTTTTTATTCTTGCTTTTTTGTCGATATGATATAAATCCCTCGTTTGCAAGGCAAACATATCGGGAGCGTCAGCTCATATCGAACGCCGTAGGCGTATATAGAAAATCCCGTAAGGGATTTATATCGATTTTCCGCAGTCGGGTGTTTTTTATTATCAGCGTGCCCTCTGCGTCCTTTCCGAAAATTCGCAAATGTTAACTTTTCGTAAAACACCGATGAAAATGCACAAATTTCATTGATTTTATTTTATAAATATTATATAATTAATTCATGTCGCAAAAATCCCAAAATATATTTCAGGAGTACACTGACATGATATCGAAAAACAAATTATCAACATCGTTAATATCACTGCTTCTCGTGCTTGTATTTCTCTTCTCTTCGTGCTCGGGCGCTATATCCGAGCTTCCAAGCGATGAAAACAAGAACGAAAACGAAAACGAAAATGAAAAGAATCCCGAGGGCAATAACTCTCCGATCGATGATATTTTCAGCGGAGTTTACGTAGAAGAAGCAATTCCCACTATACATATAACCACTCCGAAAGGCAAGGAGGTAACGACCAAGACGTATTCCTCCGCTTCTATGCGTCTTGAGCTTAACGAGCGTTATGCAAATTACACAAGCACGTATACCGACGAGGACGGTGGTGATATCGAGATCCGCTGCAGAGGTAACTCCACCTTCGGAAACGGCGATATGAGAAAAATGAACAAGTGGGCATACAAGGTAAAGCTCGATTCCAAGGAAAATATGCTCGGTATGGGCGAGAGCAGACACTGGTATCTGCTTGC
>JAFXJH010000135.1 GCA_017532425.1 Clostridia bacterium
ACTCGTCGAAGAAATTCGCTCGAGAAATGATATTGTTGAGCTGATCGGGTCTTACGTGAATTTGAAACGTGCGGGGTCGAACTTTGGCGGATTGTGCCCCTATCACAGCGAAAAGACACCATCCTTTACGGTTTTTCCCGCAACAAAGAGCTTTTATTGCTTTGGATGCGGTGCGGGCGGAGATGCCATAACTTTTGTTATGCGTACCGAAAACCTTGATTACCGCGCAGCCATCGAGGTGCTTGCACATCGGGCAGGTATAACGATCCCTGAGGATGACTCGCATACAGAAGATACCGTTCCGAGAAAACGTATATATGAGATGAATCTTGCTGCGGCAAAGTTCTTCCGAAACTGCCTTTTTGACGATAAATACGGCAAAGAAGCACTCGCATATCTGCATGAAGAACGAAAACTGAGTATGGCGACGATAAAGCATTTCGGACTCGGATTCTCACCTGACAATGCGTGGATGCTTACCAACCATATGAAAAAGCTCGGATTTACCGATGACGAGCTTGTAACGGGATTTTTGTGCGGAAAAAGTCGAAATAGCGGGCGCACTTATGACTACTTCAGAAATCGCGTCATTTTTCCGATAATCGATACGGCGGGAAATATAGTCGCATTCGGTGGACGGGTTATGGATGATTCAAAGCCTAAATACCTGAACACGTCCGACACCCCTGCCTTTAAAAAAAGCCGACATTTGTTTGCACTCAACTTTGCGAAAAAGTACAGTGAGGAGCAGATGCTTCTCTGCGAAGGCTATATGGACGTTATCGCGCTGCATGCGGCAGGCTTTGAGAATGCCGTGGCTACGCTCGGTACGGCTATAACCGCAGAGCAGGCACGGATCTTCGCAAAGCATACGAAAAAGGTAATAATTTGCTACGATGCCGACAGCGCTGGGCAAAATGCGGCTCAAAAGGCTATGAGATTGCTCGGCGAGGTGGGAATCGAAGTCAGAGTGCTAAAACTCGCGGGCGCTAAGGACCCGGATGAATATATAAAGAAATTCGGTGTCGAGAATTTCAAGAGAACGCTCGGAGAGAGCAAGACGGGTTTTGATTACAACCTTGAAAAAATAGCTTCGGGGTATGATCTTTCGTTGCCCGAAGAAAAAATAAAGGCTTCTGCCGACGTTTGCGCGCTTATATCCGGTGCTTACGCTGAGGTGGAACGCGAAATATATATTATGCGCGCGGCACAAAGACTTGATATCAGCGCAGATGCGTTGAGGAGCGACGTCGAAAGAGTGCGACGCGCAAAAATGCGTGAGGCAAAGCAGAAAGAAAGCCGTGATGCACAGCTTTCGGTCAAAAATATCGGTGATCGCGTAAATCCCGATGCTGCCAAATACATAAAAGCAACAGCGGCAGAAGAAGCTTTACTTGGACTTATGCTGATATTTGATGAGTTCAGAGCACTCGCAGCAAGGGGAGATGTTCCCATACGTGCCGATGACTTCGTTACCGATTTCAGCAAGCGTGTCTTCTGCGCACTTTGTGATCTTGAAAACAGCGAAGCGGGCTTTTCAAAGGCTATGCTTGGACAGTTCTTCAACGTCGATGAGATGGGTAGGATCGAAAAGATAGAGATCGAACGAAGGCGCCTTGCAAGAAACGACAGAGAGGTATTTTTATCCTGTATAGAAAGCATAAAAGCAGAGAAAACTAAGCTTTCGGAGAATTCCCAAGCTGATCGCTTCGATGATCTGCGACGTATGCAGGAGGCCCTCAAAAATAAAAAGAAAGAAAAAAATACATAACGGAAGGAATATAAAATGTCTGTAAATGAAGTAAAAGAAGAAAACGTAAAGAATGAGGTCGATATCGAGGAGATAATCGAAAAAGGAAAGCAGGGAAAGCTTTCTGAAAACGACCTTGATAGAGTAGTAGAGGAGATGGATCTCGATAAATTCTACGATACGCTTGAAGACAACGGCATACAGCTCTCCGGAGAGATATCTTCATCTGAGATGAGTGAGATCGAATCCGAGGTGGAGGCATTCAGCACCAGTGATAACATGGAGCGAATTCTCGAGCAGGAAGGCCTTGCGGTCGATGACCCTGTGCGTATGTATCTGAAGGAGATCGGACGTGTTCCGCTGCTTACTGCAGACAGAGAAAGAGAACTTGCCGAAATAATGACGGGCGAGCAATATACCGACATTGATAAGGAAGCGGCAAAAAAGGAGCTTGTAGAGGCCAATTTGCGACTTGTTGTAAGTATCGCGAAGAGATACGTGGGAAAGGGAATGTTCTTCCTCGATCTCATCCAGGAAGGCAATCTTGGACTTATGAAGGCCGTAGACAAGTTTGACTACAGCAAGGGATATAAATTCTCTACTTACGCAACCTGGTGGATCCGTCAGGCTATTACAAGAGCTATAGCGGATCAGGCAAGAACTATACGTATTCCGGTTCATATGGTAGAAACCATTCATAAGGTTTCAAGATATTCGCGTCAGATGCTTCAGGAGCTGGGACGCGAGGCTACCGCTGATGAGATAGGTGAAAAAATGGGCATGAGCGCTGAAAAGGTGCGTGAGATAATGAAGATCGCACAGGACCCTGTTTCGCTCGAAACACCTATAGGTGAAGAAGAGGACAGCCATCTCGGTGACTTTATTCCCGATGAGGACACGCCTGCGCCCGCAGACGCTGCGGCATCTACTATACTTCGTGAGGTCATCGAGCGCGAGCTCCATACACTTACGCCCAGAGAAGAGCACGTCATAAAATTGCGTTTCGGACTTTATGACGGCCGCACGAGAACACTTGAGGAAGTAGGTAAGGAATTTGATATTACCCGTGAGCGTATCCGTCAGATCGAGGCTAAAGCACTCCGAAAACTCAGACATCCGAGCCGTGCCCGCCACTTGCGCGGATTCCTTGACTGATTTCTGAAAAATTCTGCAAAAAAGCCGAGAAATTTTGTAAAAATCGTCGGTTTGCATAAATATGTAGAGTTTAAATTGTGTAATACTCCACTTGACTTTTTGGATTTTTTGGTGTACAATATTTAATGATATATTATCGGCAGTTCTGCCGAGTGGAATTATTCAGGAGGAATAATATGAAAAAAAGATTGTCTTGCCTTCTTTTGAGCGTGCTCATGGTCGTACTTTGCTTTGCGGGCTGCGCCGAAAAGACTGGCGAAGAAGTAATGATTGAGATAGGCGAAAAAGCGTCGAAGGATGCTGTAACGCTTTCTATG
>JAFXJH010000010.1 GCA_017532425.1 Clostridia bacterium
ATATGACGAAGAAGCAAAGACGTACGTAGTTGATATCGAGGGAACAAAGTATTACCTCGGAACATACGGAACAAAGGAAGACCTCAGATGCTCCGCAACCTCCTACATTACAGGCGACAACGCAAATAAGGTAGGCGATTCTCAGCACGTTGCTTTCTTTGCAAAGCTCGCAAACGCTGATTATCAGCACAATAAGGCTGAAAAGCTTGAAGCTGATAAGGCATATAAGCTCGCAATGTGGCAGGCACAGCTCGGTAAGTATCTCTACTTCAACGGCGAAATGAGCGGTTACTACTTCGGTGTTACCGATAAGGCTAATAAGGCAGCAGACGTTTACGTTGAAACAGTAGACGGCGGCTATAGATTCTACATTCTCGGCGAAAACGACGCTAAGATGTACCTTGAAATCTACAAGAACGGCAACTATGTAAACACCAAGCTCTCCGCAGAGCCCTCTGCAGTATTCGTATATGACGAAGAAGCAAAGACGTACGTAGTTGATATCGAGGGAACAAAGTATTACCTCGGAACATACGGAACAAAGGAAGACCTCAGATGCTCCGCAACTTCCTACATTACAGGCGACAACGCAAATAAGGTAGGCGATTCTCAGCACGTTGCAGCATTCTTCACACTTGAGATCAAGGAAGTTTCTGTAGAAAAGGCTGAAACACTCGCAGCAGATACAGCATATAAGTTTGCAATGTGGCAGGCACAGCTCGGTAAGTACCTCTACTTCAACGGTGAAATGAGCGGTTACTACTTCGGCGTTACAGATAAGCGCTCCAAGGCAGCAGACGTTTACGTTGAAACGGTAGACGGCGGTTACAGATTCTACATCCTCGGCGAAGAAGATGCAAAGATGTATCTTGAAATCTACAAGAACGGCAACTATGTAAACACCAAGCTCTCCGCAGAGCCCTCTGCAGTATTCGTATATGACGAAGAAGCAAAGACATACGTAGTTGATATCGAGGGAACAAAGTATTACCTCGGAACGTACGGAACAAAGGAAGACCTCAGATGCTCCGCAACCTCCTACATTACAGGCGATAACGCAAATAAGGTAGGCGATTCTCAGCACGTTGCTTTCTTTGCAACAATTGAATTCGTAAAGTAATTCATAATTAAAAGCTTATAATAGCCCCTCAAAGATACTCGCAGTATCCTTGAGGGGCTGTTGCTCTGAATACGGAATGTTTAAAGTATTGACATAGATCGAGAAATGTGATAAAATTCAGGATAAGGTTTTAAATGTGCCTCGCATATCCTCGAAAGGAATAAATACTTTTAATGAAAAAATACGCAGTAAAATCGCTTTTGATAGCACTTCTTGCAATAGCTTTGATAGTGCTGATAATAAAGTGCAGTAGTGAAAACACCGATTTTAATTCACTTGAAATAAAAAACGACCGTATAACGCTTGAGATCGGATCTTCATTTGAGCTGAAAACAAATGCACCGCACTCGCTTGCCGATAAGCTTTCGTGGACGGCGTCAAACACTTCGGTATCGGTAAGCCAAAACGGAGTGGTGACGGCTGTTGAAACAGGAAAGGTTGCAGTTACGGTCACCTATAAGGATCTGAGCGACAGCGCAATGATCGAGGTCATAGAAAAAGATCCCGAAAAGCTCGATGACGCCGAAAAGGAAGAGTTTTACGATAATTATGAGGTCGCCGACAGTCTTTCAGAGGCACTCGAACGCTCTTCACTCGGACTCGTTTCGGGCTCGATAACAGTACCCGACCAAGCGCCGACCGTGTCAAAATATCAGCCGAAAATAGGATCTCTCCTTGTAAGAAATAGCGAGCCGAAATATCTTGACGAGAACACCTACGTCGTGGTTGACGCATACGGAAAAGAGGTGTTCAGAGTCTATAAGGGAGGCGGATATATCACACTTGAGGAGGTCGCGGCATACGTTTACGCATTCGGAGACGTGCCCGCTAACTATGTAGAAGGGAAGAATGCAGAGCCCGAAGGAAGCATATGGGGCGAATATCTGCGGCTGAATCATTCGTCATTCAGCGGAGATACGAAAAAATACCCGTATGAGCCGATACTTCCCGATATAAGCGGATGCGGAGGAGACCTTTATTACTACGAAATAGATATCGGTACGTTGGGTACAGACTGCGACCCGAGATACGTAGCGAAAATATATAATGACGGTCATACCATAACGCGCGGCGCGGCACGAATCGTTTATACGAGATATGATAAAAACCGCAACGAAATAATCGATCCGAATGAAAAATATCTTTTCTATAC
Organism: Clostridia bacterium; assembly: GCA_017532425.1. Lineage (GTDB taxonomy): Bacteria > Bacillota > Clostridia > Oscillospirales > CAG-272 > SIG672. The sequence continues at coordinate 2,274 of JAFXJH010000010.1, forward strand.
CTATAATCACTATAACGATTTTTCGGAATATCTGAACTACTACGGCGGATGGGGAGAAATATTCGGAAATATTACGGGCGGCGGAGAAATGTCGAGCAAGGTAAATTATAATCCTACCGAGTACGTCCCGTCCGTGCTTGCACCGCTTGATAAGAGCGTGATGACGGTAGTATATTACTATGATCTCCGTAAATATCTTTTCTGTGCATAAGGAGAAATTATGAGTAAGCTTTTTAAATTATTGTCTTTGTTCTGCGCGGTATCTGCCGCTGTGACTCTGTTTGCATCCTGCACAAGGTCAAATGAAACTAAAGAAATAACCTGCTCGGATGTGATCACCACATATGAGGAGGCGGGATATGACGTTTGGCATAAGGAATACGATGATATCGAAAACGGAGTGGTTTGTAACGTTAAGGCAAGCAGTGAAAATGGCGAGTATATTTATTTCAGCTTTTTTGAGAGCAGCGAAGAGGCAGAAAAATATAAAGAAGAACGCGAATACAGTATTTTGCATTGGGCACTTTCGGGAATATACGGTGACTCATCGTGGCTCACGACAAAAGCTTATCGAAATATAGAAATAGAATACGATAATTCCGATCTGTATGAGCCTTTTAAAAAACTTGTAAAGTAAGCAAAATGATAATAAAAAATGAGTGCAATATTATTGCACTCATTTTTTATAGCTGCTCAAAGCTTTATTGCCTTTACTTTTCCCCGGAGAATATCGTAAGCAACACGATCGGTGCGTGAGACGCTTATTGGCGTAACGGATATGTAATTGCTTCGTACGGCATCAATATCAATGTCGGGATCGTTAGTATCGTACATTATGGGTGCACCCTCCTGCACGTACATGTCGTCCCCGCAGTAAACGAATTTGTCGGAATAATAAATTCCGCCCTGACGGGTTATGCGTATGCCGCATACCTCTGTGGGAATATTTATATTGTAAATAATACTTTGATCAAAAAGCTTGTTGCTGCAGATAAAATCATATATTTCATCAAGATATATATGCGCGCTTTCAAAGGTCGGAAGGTCGGTCGAGATCGCAAGACCTCTGATCCCGAGACGCGAAGCCTCCCAGACAGCGCCGAGCGTGCCCGAATATACGATGTCCTCACCGAGATTGTATCCGCGGTTTATACCCGAAAGTATGAGATCGTACGTGGTATCAAGTCCTGCGGTGGCAAATCGAACACAGTCTGCGGGTGTGGAGTCCACGCTGTAAGCCTTTACACCGGGAATAAGATCGACCTCGCGAACCTCTATCTTTCCGCAGAAATCAATAGATTGACTCTTGCCGCTCTGCTCGGTCTTGGGAGCAACGATGGTTACCTCGCCAAGCTTCATAGCCCATTTTGTGAGCTGAAGCAGAGCGGGGGACTTTATGCCGTCATCGTTGGATATAAGAATTCTCATAGCCAGCCCTCATTGTTTGCCTTGTATTCCTTGAGACGCTCGTCGGCATCTGCAATAAGTGAAGAAGCTTCCTCTTCGCTGTAGACGGTCGCACCGCTTGCGCAAGCGTGACCTCCGCCGTGATATTTTTCGGCGATAGAATTGATCGTAACAAATCTTGAGCGCAGACGGACGCGTGTGGATCCGTCCTCGTTGTCAATAAATGCAAGCCAGATAAGCGAGTTCTTTATTGATTCCATATAAGATACAGACGCACTTGCTTCCTCGTAGGTAAGCGAGAACATATCCTGCATTTCGCGCGTTACGTGCAGATAAACGACACCGTTTTCCGTGATCTTCAGATGATCGTAGACGTATGCCTGGAATTTCAACGTATGGAATTCCTTCATATAAAGATTTGCGTGAAGGGTGTCGAGATCTACCCCCATATCGAGAAGCATTCCTGCAAGACGGAGAGTATCTCCCGAAACAGAACGGAAACGGAATCGACCCGAGTCGGTTACCATTCCGGTATATATGTAGGTGGCGGCATCCTTGTTAATTTTAAGCTCGTCGCTGAACGTGAGATAAAAATCAGCGATCATTTCGGAAGAGGAGGATCTTTCTTCCTCAACCCACAGAAGATCTCCGTAAGGCTCGTTGTTTATGTGGTGGTCTATCTTGATAAGCTCGCGACAAAGCGAGTACTGAGGATTAGAAATGCGATCGGTGGTTGCAGTGTCTATAACGATTCCGAGAGCATCCTTGTAGAATTCATCGTCACGGGGCTCGTCCTCGCTGCCGAGAAAAGCGACGTAGTCGGAAAAATCGTTGTTTATAAGGTATATCTCCTTTTCGGGATATGTGAGGCGCAGTATCTCGCGAAGACCCTTTGTAGAGCCTACTGCATCTCCGTCGGGACGCTTGTGACGGAAGATTATAATGCGCTGATATTCTTTTATCTTGTCAAGTATGTTCTGTTTTTCCTGAATGTTCATTTCTATTCTCCTGTGTGATTTCCAAGAGCACAAAGATCGCTGAGCAGCGACATTGCCTCTTCTTTGTTTTTTAGTGTTGCACCGCTTGCCTTGGCGTGACCGCCGCCGCCGTATTTGACAGCTATCGGATTTATGTTGTGACAGCTTGATCTTATCTCGCAGAGCACACCGTCCTCGGTCTCGGTGAAGTTGACCCACGAGTCGATCCCCTTTATCTCACCCATAACGTTTACCATACCGCGAGAAATGGTGAAAATGTCTACGCCGTAGCTTTTGGCTTCGTCAATAGTGGTGTATATGTAAGCTACACGGTGGGGAGTTGTTTCGATCTTTAAAACAAACTTTGCTCTTAATTTTACAAAATCAAGATCGTCAGAATAAAGGCTTCTGTATATGTCAGACGTGTCAAATTTGCGCTCCATAAGGAATGAAGCAAGACGGAAGGTCTGCGCGCTTGTGGAGTCATATCTGAATCGACCCGAGTCGGTAACCATACCCGTGTAGAGAGACTTTGCGGCGATAGGCGATACTGTAAGACCGCACTCAATAGCAAAATCTGTTATAAGACCGCAGGCACTTTCGTAAGAGGTGTCGGTTACCTCCTCATCTGCGATCTTTTCACAGAAAATATGATGATCCATTCGCGCAGTAGCATCGGCTGTGGTATATCTTGTGTCCGAAATAAGAGCACTTGCAGATGTGTCAAGGATTATGGCAAGCGCGCCGCAGTAGGTCTCGTCGGGAATGTCATCCATAACGGCACCCTCCATAAAAGAGAAGCGCGGAGTGCTGTCACCGACGGTAAATACCTTTTTTTCGGGAAAAGAATCTTTTATAATCTGCCTAAGACCTATCTGACTTCCAAGCGCGTCGCCGTCGGGATTTTTGTGTCTGTGAATAATTATGGTCGGATATTTTTTTATAAGCTCAAATATTTTTTCAAACATTTAGATCTGTATCCTTTCTGTTTGCTTTTAAGATAAATATGCACGTATTTTTTCAATTATCATTCCGTAGGCGACGGGATTCTGACCGCCCTCGGGTATTATGATGTCAGCGTTTTTCTTGCTCGGCTCTACAAATCTTTCGTGCATAGGCTTAACTGTGCTAATATATTGATTTATGACCGATTCAAGCGATCTGCCGCGCTCTTTTACGTCGCGCGATATGCGTCTGAGTATGCGTATGTCGGCATCGGTGTCAACGAAGATCTTCATATCAAGCAGATCCAAAAGCTCTTGATTTTCAAATATAAGTATGCCCTCCAAAAGGATAACTCTTCTGCACTCTATACGTCGGATCTTGTCGCTTCTGTCGTGTATAGTGTAGTCGTATACGGGACAGTCGATATCATTTCCCGCCTTCAGACTTTTGATGTGCGAAATAAGAAGTTCGGTATCAAACGCGGATGGATGGTCGTAGTTGAGAGTAGCCTTTTCATCTAAGGAAAGGGAGTTTTGAGACTTGTAGTAATCATCGTGACGGATAAGAGATATCTTATCGCCGAAGCAGCGCTTGATGTTTTCCGCAAGAGTGGTTTTTCCGCTGCCCGAGCCACCTGCTATGCCGATCATTATTGTGTTTTTCAAAATAAATACTCCGTCAGATTATAATTTCGTGTATAAGAGTCGGTTTTGCTACCTCGATATCTGTAAATTCTATTGCGGAAATCACCTTAGCTTTGGCATCGTTAACTGCGTTCTCATCGTTTGTATAAAGACGGGCTACTGTGTCTCCGCGTTTTACAAAGTCGGAGGTCTTCTTAAGAAGAATAATGCCTGCCTGATGGTCTATTTCCGCATCCTTGGAGGTTCTGCCCGCACCGAGAATCATAGCGGCAATGCCTATCTTTTCGGCGTCGCAGGAGAGAATATAGCCGTCCTTTTCCGCCGTGATGTCATATATATGCTTGGCTGCTCCAAAGAGCGAGGTATCCTCGGCGTATCTCGTATCTCCGCCCTGAGCTGATATCCATTCACAGAACTTTTCAAATGCTTTTCCGCAGAAGAGAGCATCGCTTACTCGCTTCTCGGCCTCTTCTCTTGATATCTTGCATGAGAATGATACCATTATCGATGCAAGAGTCAGAGCGACAGTGCGCAGATCGTCCGGACCTTTTCCGCGGAGTACCTCGATAGCCTCGCAGACCTCAAGCGAATTTCCGATAGCGTGACCGAGAGGAATGTCCATATTGGTTATCACAGCGGCGGTGCGTCTTTGGTGAGCATTTCCTATCTTGACCATAGTTTCGGCAAGCAGACGCGCCTCCTTGGGAGTTTTCATAAAGGATCCGCGACCGCATTTTACGTCAAGGACTATAGATTTCGTTCCTGCCGCGAGCTTTTTGCTCATGATCGAAGAAGATATCAAGGGAATAGAATCTACCGTAGCGGTAACGTCGCGCAGAGCGTAAAGCATTTTGTCGGCAGGAGCGAGATTCGCACTCTGACCGATAACGGCTATCGATGTTCTCTTTACCTGATCGACAAATTCGGCAGGCGAAAGGGAAGAAGAGAATCCGGGAAATGACTCAAGCTTGTCTACCGTGCCGCCGGTGTGACCGAGACCGCGTCCGGTCATTTTGGCAACTATTCCGCCCGAAGCGGCAACAAGAGGTGCAACCACAAGCGTGGTTTTGTCTCCGACACCGCCGGTTGAATGCTTGTCTACACTGCGGTCTTCAAAAGCGCTGAGATCAACTGTATCTCCCGAAAGCATCATAGCCTCGGTAAGCTCAAAGGTCTCGCGGTCGGACATTCCCTTAAAGTATATAGCCATAAGCAGAGCGGACATCTGATAGTCGGGAATCTTGCCGTTGGTATAAGAATTTATAAGATCAAAGATCTCGTCGCGGGTAAGCTCTTCGCCGTGCTTTTTCTTTTCAATAATATCATACATTCTCATAGCGATACCTCAAAATATAGCAAATATATCATAAACTACTTGGTCCGAAGCTTTCGGGAAGAAGCTCAGCAAGCGTGTAGATCTTGGTTTCGTTTCCGTCAAACAATATGATAGTAAAATCGGGAGAACAGAATTCTGCCATTACCTGCCTGCAAACTCCGCACGGAGCGCAGAAGGATGATATGAATTCATCTTTTTTTCCTCCTACTATCGCAATAGCCGAAAAAGAGCGCTCACCCGCATGAACTGCGCTGAAAATAGCAACACGCTCGGCGCAGACAGTCGGAGTATATGACGCCGATTCAATGTTTGATCCCGTGTATACGGCACCGTGATCGGTAAGAAGAGATGCACCTACCGAAAAATTAGAGTACGGGCAGTAGCTTTGCTCCCTTGCAAGAATAGCCTTTGCAATAAGCATATTAACAGTTTCTGTGGTCATATTATCTCCTTTCCGCTCCAAGCAGTTCAAGGATCTTTCGTCCGATATAGTTGAATCCGTCGATAGTACCGAGATTTTCTTTAGGCATATTACGGTTGTAAGCTATAAACGGTACGTATTCGCGAGTGTGGTCAGTGCTGTTATCGGACGGGTCGCATCCGTGATCGGCGGTGATCATAAGAAGATCGTCATCGCCGAGACGGGGCAGAAAGTCTGTAAGCCATTTGTCAAACTCGTTTATAGCATTTGCATAGCCGACAGCATCCTGTCTGTGACCGTAAAGCATATCGAAATCAACGAGATTTATAAAGCAAAGTCCGTTAAAATCGTAGCTTAACAGCTCGTAAGCCTTTTTCATACCCTCGGAGTTGTTGTGGGTGGGGAAGGTCTTCGTGATCCCCGACATAGCGAAGATATCTCCGATCTTTCCGACACCTATAACGTCAAAGCCCTGCTTCTGAAGAATGTTCAGAACAGTATCCTTAGGAGGAACAAGCGAGAAATCGCGTCTGTTCTCACTTCTCTTAAAGTCGGGATAAGAGCCGATAAAGGGGCGCGCGATAACTCTGCCGACACCGTGCTTGCCTACAAGTATCTTTCTTGCGACCTTACATATCTCGTAAAGCTCGCTTACAGGAATTATATCCTCGTGAGCGGCGATCTGAAATACGCTGTCCGCAGAGGTGTATACTATAAGCTTGCCCGTTTCAATATGCTCCTTGCCGTAGTCGCGGATAACGTCTGTACCCGAATAGGGAAGATTGCATATGACCTTTCTGCCGACAGCCTTTTCAAAGGCGTCGATGACCTCAAAAGGAAATCCGTCGGGATAGGTAGGCATAGGACTTTCGGAAATAATTCCGCTTATCTCCCAATGTCCGGTAGTAGTATCCTTTCCGCGGCTCAGCTCGCAAAGACGCGCAGTAGTTGCATATGGCTCTTTAACGGACGTAACAGAGGTAATACCGTCGATGTTTCCAAGGCCGAGCGCAGTCAAATTCGGTATATCAAGCCTTCCGGTAGCGGCAATACTTTTAAGAGTGTTTGCTCCGACGTCACCGAAATCGCAGGCGTCGGGAGCTTCACCGATTCCAAAGGAATCAAGTACAATAAGAAATATTCTTTTCATGATCTTAAATATTAATTTGTTTTACATAGAAACAGCAACGTTAAGCGCTATTTTCATCATATCGGTAAATGTGTTCTGTCTTGCATCTGCATCGAGTGCTTCTCCGCGAAGGATGTGGTCGGATACCGTGCAGATAGCAAGAGCATTTTTGCCTGCGGCTGCGGCGTTCATGTAAAGGGCGGCGGCTTCCATTTCTACGCCGAGTACACCCATCTTGTACCATCCGTTGTTGAAATTCGGGTCAGCGTGATAGAATACGTCGGAGGAGAGCAGATTTCCAACCTTGTATCTTGCTCCGATGGCTTCAGCCTCCTTTACGGCGCGCTTTAAAAGCTCGTAGCTTGCAATAGGAGCAAAATTTCCGTTAAGCTTGTACTGATCCTGATAAGCGGAATTTGTGCAGGCACCCATTCCGATAATAATATCACGAAGCTGTACGTCGTCTGCAAGACCACCCGCCGAGCCTATGCGGATAATGTTTTCAACTCCGAAAAAGTTAAAAAGCTCGTAAGAATATATTCCAATCGAGGGCATACCCATTCCGCTTGCCATAACCGATACGGGCACTCCCTTGTATGTTCCCGTGTATCCCTGAATGCCGCGTACGTTGTTTATAAGCTTTGCATTTTCAAGAAAATTCTCGGCAACGAATTTGGAGCGCAGAGGATCGCCGGGCATAAGAACTGTTTTGGCAAAATCTTCGGATGTAGCCTTTATATGCGGTGTGTGTTGACTATTCATAGTTACATTCTCCTTAAAAATAGTTATGATATCAGTAGCTTGACCTGCTGTTTTCGTTTTTGGCGATCTTTACGATTCTGCTCGTACCGAGACGTGAGGCACCGAGCTTTATGAAATCCTCGGCATCGGCAAGAGATGCGATCCCGCCTGCCGCCTTGATAAGAACCTTTTCACCGATATGCTTTGCAAAGAGCTCAACGTCCTCTCGCGTAGCGCCAGCGGTAGAAAATCCGGTGGATGTCTTTATATAGTCCGCACCCGATTTTGTAACTATCTCGCACATTTTGATCTTTTCATCGTCTGTGAGAAGACAGGTCTCGATTATAACCTTGAGTATCTTGTCTGCGCAGACCTTTTTAAGCTCGGTAAGCTCGTAAAGTATCTCGTCGTACAGCTTGTCCTTGAGATGACCGATGTTTATTACCGTGTCTATCTCGTCTGCACCGTTGTCAAGAGCATCCTTGGCTTCAAAAAGCTTGACAGCGGTAGTAGAATATCCGTTGGGAAAACCGATAACTGTGCATATTTTAAGCCTGTCGCCTACGTAATCCTTAGCTTTCTTTACGTACGACGCGGGAATACATACCGAAGCCGTAGAATATTTTATGCCGTCATCGCATATTGCCTTTATTTCCTCCCAGGTTGCAGTCTGAGAGAGAAGAGTGTGATCGCATTTAGAAAGAATTTCACAGAGTTCCATAATAATTTAATCCCTTTCAAATAAAATTTGCATTATATAGCTTGTTCTTTGATCTTTTTTTGCCAGCATTTGTGACACATAGCAATGTAGCTGTCGTTTCCGCCGAGCATGACCTGAGCGCCCTCGGTTACGATCTTCATATCCTTGTCAAGACGCGCGTTGACAGTAGCCTTTGCACCGCATTCGCAGATAGTCTTTATTTCGGCAATCGAATCGGCAACCTCAAAGAGTCTTTTGCTGCCCTCGAAAAGATGGCAGAGAAAGTCTGCACGCAGACCGAAGCAGAGAATCGGCACGTCAAAATCGTCCACTATTTTGCGCAGTGCGTCAATGTGTTCGCAGGTGAAAAACTGACATTCATCGGCGATAATAACGTCGTAATCGGTACGCTTTTCGCTGAAGACTGTGTAAATATCGTCGCACTTGTCTATAGTTTCACAGCTTGCATAAAGACCGATCCTCGACTTGATTATTTTTTCACCGTCTCGGTTATCAAGTGAGGGCTTGATAAGCCAGACCTTCATACCGCGTTCCTCGTAATTGAATTTTGTTATAAGGGCTTGAGCGGTCTTTGATGACCCCATAGCTCCGTATTTAAAATAAAGCTTTGCCATATTTTTGACCGTATCCTTTGTCTTTTGATATTTTAGTGACGTATAGATCGCATTTAGAAAGTAAGCTTGCGCTTTATGTAATTTCTTGGCGTCGTTCCTTATTTTGGCGGAAACAGTGTGTGAGATAAAATCATACCGTTTCATATCAGTATACCATAATTCGACCGTCTTTGCAAGCGATTTGCCTAAGTTTTTCTACTATTATTCGGCAAAATGATTGACAATTCTTTGGTGCGGTGTTAAAATATAAATAATGTCATAGGATAGGAGAATTTTTGATATGAATAACGAAATAAATAAGCTTTCGCTTGATACACTTGCGGCATCTCTTTCGTACATTATGGGAATAGATGCTCCCGAAAAATCAGCAGAGCCGTGTGATGCTCTTAACGAGTACGCAGATAAAACGTTTGAAGGTAAAAAAGCAGACAGAATATTTATGTATAATCCCGATGCGATAGCACAGTGGATATCCGAAAAATATCCCGAGCTTATTGAAGAAGCAGAGAGATATACGGATATCAAGATACCGTTTTGCACGGTTATGCCGTCGGTAACCCCCGTTTGCTTCGGAACGATGTATACGGGAGCACAGCCCGAGGTACACGGTATAAGAAAGTACGAAAAGCCGGTAATTACTATAGATACGATATTTGATTCGCTCATAAGAGCAGGAAAGAAGCCGGTAATCGTAGCACAGACAAATTGCAGCCTCTCGAAAATATATCTTGAACGCGATATGGACTATTTCTTCTATGATACGATAGAAGAGGTTAATGCCAAGGCTGTAGAGATAATTATGCAGGATAAGTATGACTTCGTTGTGGTATATAACGGAAACTACGATCACTATATGCATAAATTCGGACCCGAGGGTATAAGACCGCTGACAGAGCTCAAAGCAAATTCTTACGCATTCGGAGAGTTCAGCCTTCTTATATCGAAATTCTGGAAAAAGCATAATACACTCGTCGGATTTGCGATGGATCACGGATGTCACGAAATAGACGGAGAATCGGGCGGACACGGTCTTGATATGCCCGAGGACCTTAATATCGTACATATGTATAAGGCATATCCTGCAGAAAAATAAAATCAGTATAACCTACAGAAGGGAAAATAGTTATGAAATTCACAGTTGTTCAGCCTTACTACTCTGTTAATGAAAACGATCTTCAGAAGTGCTTTGATTCTATGATAGAGCTTATAGATAAGTGCGACGAAAGCTCGGACGTTATCGTGCTTCCCGAATATACGGACGTTCCTGCGGCTTGTAAGGGAAAAAGCTCGTTTCACGGTGCGATAGAAAAATTCAATTCTACAATAATGCAGAAGGCGATAGATACTGCAAAAAGATGTAACGCCGTAGTATTCGTGAACGCGGCAGAAAAAACCGAAACGGGATGGAGAAATACCACTCACGCTATCGACCGAAGCGGTAACGTAGTAGGAAAATATTTCAAGGCACATCCCGCACCGAGCGAGGTAAAGACCGAGAGTCAGGGCGGAAATGAGGTTGACGTTTCGTACAGCTATTCACATAGAGAGCCTTACGTGATAGAAATAGAGGGCGTGCGCTACGGCTTTATGACCTGCTATGACTTCTACTTCTACGAAGCATTTGCACCGCTTGCAAAGAAAAATATAGACGTCATAATCGGCTGCTCGCATCAGAGAACGGATACACACGAAGCGCTTTCGATAATAAACCGCTTCCTTTGCTATAATACGAACGCATATCTTGTTCGTGCGTCGATATCGCTCGGAGAGGATTCTCCCATTTGCGGCTGCAGCTCGGTAATAGCACCAAACGGAGATGTTCTCGTTGATATGAAGAGCCGTATAGGCATAGAAAGCTGCGAGATCGATCCGCATAAAAAGTATTATAAGCCCGCAGGATTCAGAGGAGCGCTCAAATCGCACTATGAATATATAGAGGACGGCAGACGCCCGTGGCTCTACAGAAACGGCGGAGCATCGATCGTGCCATACGATAACGTTATGCCGTATCCCCGTATCTGCGCACACCGCGGATTCAATACGGTTGCACCCGAAAATACGATGCCCGCATTCGGCTCGGCGGTCGGACTTGGAGCACAGGAGATAGAATTCGATCTCTGGTCAACCTCGGACGGAGTTATAGTTTCCTGCCACGATAATACTCTTGACAGAGTAAGTAACGGAAGCGGAAAAATAACCGAGCATACTTATGAGGAGCTTCTTAAACTCGATTTCGGTGTCAAATTCGGAGAAAAATATAAGGGACTCAAGATAGTTACCTTTGAGGAGATACTTAAAAAATTCGCGGGCCGCGTAATAATGAATATCCACGTAAAGATCTGGGATACTGCTGACGAAGACGATAAGATGGAAGAAATAGTATCTCTGATACGTAAGTATGACTGTGAAAAGCATGTTTATTTCATGTCGGGTAATGATGAAAAGGTCAAAAAGGCAAAAGAGTACGCTCCCGATATTGCCGTTTGCCTCGGCGCAGGCCGCGATAAATGGGCAATAGTAGACAGAGCAATAAAGCTAGGTGCTGATAAGGTACAGCTTTTCAAGCCGTATTTCAATCAGGAAATGATAGATAAAGCTCACGCACACGGAATTATATGTAACGTTTTCTGGTCGGACGATCCTGAGGAAGCAAGAAAGTTCAGAGAAATGGGAATAGATACGATTCTGACAAACGACTATCTGAATATATATAATGCTCTTAACTCCTGAAGAAGGTTAAAATAAGGAGGATCAAAATGACAAGACTTTTTGACGAACATATTATACGAAACGTAAAATATCTTAACGGCGCGTGGAAATTTGTTACGGATCCTAAAAATATCGGCGAGGAAAAGCTGTACTTTAAATCGCTTGACGGCGGAGAAACAGTTACCGTCCCATCGGTATGGAATACACAGAGCGGACTTCTCAAATACGAGGGCGTTGCTTGGTATGAAAAGACCTTTTATACGGATGGAGGATGCCTGCGCTTTAATTTCGGTGCGGTGATGACATACGCAAAGGTTTGGCTTGACGGAGATCTTATAGGATCTCACTACGGCGGATTTTCGCAGTTTGATTTTATTATACCAAACGTAGAAAAAGGATATCATATTCTCACCGTGCGCGTTGATAATAGCTTTGACGGGCAGTCTATTCCTCAAAAAAAGGTGGACTGGTATCATTACGGCGGTATAATAAGAGACGTAACGGTAGAAACGCTTGTAGGGATCTCGACGCTCTTTAACAGACTTGAGTATGAGCTTTCGGACGATATGACCTCGGTAAAGGGACGCTTTGTGCTTGATATGTATAACGCCGAGGATGGCGTATCTACTACAATGCTTAGCGTAAAAATTGGCAATACTACGCTGTTTTCGGATAAAATATCGCTTGACGGCAGAGAAAAACGTGAGATTATCCTGCCTGAGTTTACTCTTGATAATATAAAGCTCTGGGATATAGGATCGCCAAATCTGTATGATATAGTAGTTACAACAGATACGGATGACCTTCTTGATAAGGTCGGATTCAGGAAAATATGCGTTGAGGACGGAAAAATAAAGCTTAACGGCAGAGCCGTCGAGATACGCGGGGTAAACAGACACGAAGAGCATCCCGATTGGGGATTCGCATTCCCGCAGGGACTTATGAAAAAGGATCTCGATATAGCGGTATCAGACCTCGGCTGTAACGCAATAAGAGGCTCGCACTATCCTAACTCACAGGAATTTGTCGATATGCTCGATGAGCGCGGAATACTTTTCTGGAGCGAGATACCGATGTGGGGATGGGGATTCTCACAGAGCGCGCTTGCTGACCCTGTCGTGGTCGACAGAGGACTTGAAATGCACCGTGAAATGGTGAAATACTATTATAACCATCCGTGCATAATCTTCTGGGGAATGCATAACGAGATACTGACAGCAACTGAGGAAGCAAGATTTCTTTCGGAAAAATACTATAATTTCCTCAAGGAAAACGGAGGTAACAGACTCGTTACCTTTGCTACGGATAAGCCTAAGGACGATATTTGCCTTGAATACTGCGACGTTATAAGCATAAATCAGTATTTCGGATGGTACGGCGGAGGATTCGGCGATTGGGATAAGTTCATAAAGAGCTTCAGAGAGAGAAGAGAAGTGCTCGGATACTCGCATAAGCCGGTAATTATGAGTGAATTCGGAGGCGCGGCGCTCTACGGATATCATACCTTCGACGACGTGCACTGGACAGAAGAATATCAGGCAAATATGCTTGAATATGCGATAGAGCATTTCCATAACGATCCGATGTTTGCAGGCTTTTTCATATGGCAATTCTGCGATATGCGTACCTGCCTTGAGGCGGGAATAAACCGCGCAAGAGGCTTTAATAATAAGGGTATTCTTAATGAATATCGTAAACCGAAGGCGGCGTATTTCAAGGTAAAAGAGCTTTATAATAAATACGAGAAGGAAAAAATTGATACTTAATAAAAAATCCTCTGTACGTTAAAGTACAGAGGATTTTTGCTATGTTTTTTTATTTTGCGATAGCCGCTTTTATATTTTCAATCTTTGCATTAAGCTGATCTTCGGTCCAGTCGGGGTCTACACCTATGTATACCGTTCTTGAAAGCAGATCGAGCGTTTTTTCACACATATCGAGTCTGTAATCGGGAATGATGTCCTTGTTCGCTTCCATCTTGAAGGGGTCCATAAGAGGATTGAGAGCACCTGTCTTGGTAAGAATGGGGGTCCAGTTGGTGTATACGTGTTTTCCCGTGTTGATCGGAACCGTACCCTTTACTCCGGGATCCTTCGCAACTGCAAGAGCCTTTTCTTTGTTGTCAAAGCGGATAGCGAGAGTCGTTCCGAGATCGCCTTCAATGTCGTTTGAAGGAATAAACGTGCAAACGTCGCTCAGCTTTTCCATCATTATCTTCTTGTTCTTGCGAAGGTCTGCAATAATTCCGTCGAGTCTCTTAAGCTGTATGCGGAGAATAGCTGACGATATCTCGTTTGCGCGGTATTCGTTTCCGCAGAAGAGCTTTTCTTCAACGTCCTTAAGCTGTTCACCGAAGAATGCAACGGCACTGCTGTCGTGATAGATAAGCGCGCGCTCGAATACACGCTTGTCATTTGTAAGCATAGCACCGCCTTCACCTGCTGTTATTATCTTGAAATAGTTGAAGCTGAGAGCACCTGCATCACCGATAGTACCGAGACGCTTGCCGTGATAGCTTGCGCCGTCTGCCTGACATGCGTCTTCAACTATAACGAGACCGTGCTTTTCAGCGATAGCGCAAAGCGCATCCATATTTGAGGGGAATCCCTGAATATGAACGGGAATTATGCACTTTGTGTTTTTGGTTACCTTGCGCTCGGTGTCGATAGGGTCGAGAGTGAGCGTTTCGTCAACGTCGGCAATTACCGGGATAGCACCTGCGGCAACTACAGCCATAGCCGTAGCGATGTAAGTATATGCAGGAACGATAACCTCATCGCCGGGGCCTACGCCGAGAGCGATAAGCGCGGATGTAAGAGCGGCGTGACCGCTTGTCATAAGAAGGGTATGCTTTGCATCGAAAAGCTCGCAGAGCTCTTCCTCTGCATTTCTTGTTTCTTCAAGAGATTTGTTTATTTTAAAGAGACAACGCTGTTTTATAACGTCGGTAACGGCATCGATTTCTTCTTGTCCTATTCTGTACATATCTGTTCTCCTTTAGATAAATAATTAAACCTTTTTAAGATGCTCAAGAGTAGACTTCATAAGACGGAAGTCGGCATCGTGAACGTAAGGCTGAAGATTTGCGGTCTGGAACATTTCAACCTCGTACCCGCCGCGCGGTACGGCATCCTCGGTAACGAAATATCCCTTTGCTCCGTTTGAAATAGAGAGGGAAAGCGTGTAAGGAATGTCACTTGCCTGCGCAATTCTCATACCAACCTCGGAGAAGAGCTCGTAGGGGAAGGAAATGAAAGCTACGTCGCCGAGACGGATTATGGTCTGCTCGAAGGATACGCTGTCGATTTCGGTGTACCCATCCTCGTAGGATCTGAGCACCCGATTAAAATAAGATGCCTTTCTTCCTGCTATGTTTATCGTTTTTCCTTTATAAAGCTCGCATCCTGCCTCAGCTTCTTCTTTGGGAATTCTGTGTGCAAGAGGAACGTCGATCGTTTCGGTAGATGCACTAAGTATCGGTGTGGTGCAGATGCTGTGCTGCTTGTAGATGCGTACGGCATCCTGAGCCGCTTTTCCGCCAAGCTCAAGAGCGTATCTGAGATCGCCGGTAGTTTTTCCGTTTGAAAGACGTGGACCAACGTCACCCTCGGGACCGTTAAAGAAGGCAGTAATACCGCCCGAAGCTCTTTCAAGCACGTCTATCATAACACCTGCCCAGTCGCGTGTGATCTCGTGGTTGGGACCCGAGCCCGTGCCGTGAGCGGCATAGTGAATTATGTTTGCAACGTTCTTTTTCTCTTCGTTAATGAAGGAAATTACAGTCATCTTAGGATCGATGGGACCCCACGGATTCTGACCGAGAACTATCTTGTTTTCGATATTAAGCTCTCTGCGGTTTATTGCCACGTAGCTTTCGCCTACAGAGACCTTCATCTGTACTGATACGGGATTTGCGGCAGCTTCCTTTACTACCTCCATTACAGAGGGAATAAGGATGTTTTCAACGTATTCTACGTTAAGCTCACCCCAACCGCCGCCGGTTCCGTTGCTTCCCGGCTTTGGATCAGGTCCGTTTACGCGGGGACCCGAGTGAGTATGTATCGTGTGGATTATAGAATTTGCACGGGGAATACCGTATTCTTTTTCAACGTTTGCAAGGATCTTCTCGGCAATATCCGTTCTGAGAGAGCAGAGGGTAAGGCTTATCATAAGTGCGCTTGTGTCACCCTGCTTGAATACAAAAGCGGTAGCGGTGAGATCGTCATTTACCGATTCGGAAAAGATGTCGGGACGGTATCCCATAAGAGCACATCCGACCTCGGGTGTTATAACTTTTCTTGCAACTCCTAAAAGCAGTTCGTTCATATTTTTGAATCCTTTCTTTAAAGTCCTATGGATTTAAGGTAATCGATGCTGATCTTTGCCGATTCAAGGGGATCGCCGTCGCATTTGTCCTGCTCAACGATGAATTTATCTATGCCGGCTTTCTTTGCAGTGTCAATAATTCCTTCGAAATAGAGATTGCCCTGACCGATCTCGGCAAAAGTTACTCCCTCGGGTGTGCGCTTCATATCTTTTAAGTGAATAAGCTTGATCCTGTCCGAATTTTCTTCAATGAAATGTCTTACGTCAACTCCGCCGTGCTGAAGCCAGTAGGTGTCTGGCATAAAGTCGATAAGCTCCTTGTCAAATCCCTCGATAAAAAGCTCCATAACGGTTTTGCCGTTTTCGGTGCGGATAAACTCGTTGCTGTGATTGTGATATGAGAATGTGAAGCCTTCGTTTTTTGCGATTTTTGCAAAGGCATTTGCGCGCTTTATTATGCTTTCAGCCATCTCGGCATTTTTTGCAGAGCTGCTTATTCCGATGTCTGATGCTCCGACAAGCCTTGCGCATTTAAAAAGTCTTTCGGTGTAGTTTTCGCATAAGTCGATACCTACCAAAATTCCGATGCAGGGCATTTTCAGACGTGCGCAAACGTCTGCGATAAGCTCAACGTCTTCGATGCTTCCTGCAAGCTGTACAGACTCGTATCCCATTTCCGCTATTCTTTTGATAGTGTTTTCGGCAGATATGGAATCTGTCATACAGCTTCTGACTGTGTATAACTGAAGTCCTTTCATATGTCCTCCTTTGATAAAAAAGAAATAGAAGCAAACTATGAGTTCACATTTAAAGTTTACCATATAACAGATAGTCAATCAATATCCGTAATTCCAAAAAAATACTCAAAAATTCACCTCACGAAGTATTGACAGGTATATTCAAGTGAGTTATAATAGAAACGTATTAAAAAATACAAGTATGGAGAAAAAAATGCTGTATCAGAAGATTCTTACTGACGATATGCCGTATCAGCTTATGCTGAATCGGCTGTATAGCTTCGGTGACCATAGACATGCGGATATAGAATTTCACTACGCAGTAAGGGGAAGCTTTGAAATAATAGTCGAAAAGAAAGAATATAAAATAAACGAGGGCGAATTTGCACTTGTAGGCTCGGGCGTTTCGCACGCTTTCCCCGAATCGGATGATAAAGAGCGTCTTGTGCTTACCGGAATAGTGGGTACAAGCTTTCTGAAGGGTCAGTTTGCTTCCTTTGCATCGTCGGCGTTTTCTGTCAAAATAATAAAGCTCGGTGAAGCGCTTCGCGATAGGGATGAGCTTCGAAAAGCTCTTGACGAAACGGTTGCTCTATATCCGCAAAGGGGTACAGATCGCGGAAAGCTGCTGATATCATCGAATATTTACAGAATATGCGCATTTTTGCTTTCAGAGCTTGACGATCCGAGTACAGAAGAAGAGCTGACAGGCGTAAATCTTCGTACGGTATCAAGTATCGAAAAGGCACTTGACCTTATATATTACGATTATAAAAAGAATCTTACTGTCGACGACGCGGCAGAGGTCACGGGATACGGTAAGAGCAATTTTTGTAAGATATTCAAGCGTATTACGGGAAACAGCTTCCATAAAGCGCTTAATAACAGACGTATAGCAGTGGCAAAGGGACTTCTCACCGAAACCGATATGACCGTCGCCTCAATAGCCGAGGACGTCGGATTTGCCGAAACAAAGACCTTTTGCCGTGTGTTCAGGGAGCAGGAAGAGACAACTCCTGCATCATACCGCAAGCAAACCAAGAGGTAAAAGCAGAATAAAGATCATATGAAAGAAAGGAATAAAATAATATATGGAACTCGTACTTCTCACAGCCCTCGGTGTCGGAGGCGCAACCGTGATCGGATCGATCATAGGATTTATGTTCAAAAAAATTTCCCATAAATTCTCGGACATAATTTTGTCATTCGCGGCGGGAGTAATGCTCGCGGCGGCAGTTTTGGGACTCGTAATTCCGTCTATCGAATATGGCGGAAAATACGGAATAATTATAACGGTAGTCGGAATATTTGCAGGCGCACTTTGTCTTAACGTGATAGATAAGATAGTCCCTCACCTTCATAAGCTTATAGGTCCGGATATCGAGGAGCATAATAACTCAAATCTCAGTAAGGTGCTTCTTTTCGTAACGGCAATAGCAATACATAATCTTCCCGAAGGAATTGCGGCGGGTGTCGGCTTCGGCTCGGGCGATACCGCGCAGGCGATGATGATAGCGGGCGGTATAGCGCTTCAGAATATTCCCGAGGGTATGGTCATAATCGGACCGATGCTTGCTTCGGGCGTAAAGTCGGGCAAGACCTTCGTTATAGCTATGATAACAGGACTTGTTGAGGTCGTCGGAACTCTCGTCGGATATTTTGCGGTAAGCATAGCATCGGTGATCCTGCCGTTTGCCCTTGCCTTTGCGGGCGGAACGATGCTTTACGTCATAAGCGATGAAATGATACCCGAAACACACGCTCACGGAAGCGAAAGAGGTGCGACCTATTCGCTTCTCGTAGGATTTTGCATTATGCTGATAACAGACGTGCTTCTCGGATAAACACAAAATAGTATATAAAAAGAGCAGTTCAAACGAACTGCTCTTAAATTTTTACTTACACTCATACCACGATTTTCCGATAGAAGCCTCAACAGAGAGGGGAACGGAAAGCTTTACAGCGTTTTCCATCTCGGAAACGAGTATTTCTTTTACCTGCGCGGCATCCTTTTCGGCTGCTTCGACGATAAGCTCGTCGTGTATCTGCAAAATAAGCTTTGCATCAAGTCCGCTCTCTGAAAGCGCCTTTTCAACGTTTATCATAGCAAGCTTGATAATATCGGCTGCAGAGCCTTGAATAGGGCTGTTCATAGCAACACGCTCTCCGAATTTCTTCATCATAGCCTTGGGCGAGGCAAGCTCGGGAATATATCTTCTGCGCCCGAACATCGTAACGACGTACCCGTCGGCATATGCAGACTCAATAGTCTTGTCAAGATAGTCGGCAACGCCCTTGTAGGTCGCTTTGTAGTTCTTTATATATTCGCCCGCTTCTTTCTTTGAAACTCCGATGTCGTTTGCAAGTGAGAAATCACCGATACCGTAAACTATACCGAAGTTTACAGCCTTTGCGCGCTTACGAAGCTCGGATGTAACCTCTTCCTCGGGAATGTTAAACACCTGCGAAGCTGTAACTGTGTGAATGTCTATCTCGCGTCTGAATGCGTCACACATATTCTCGTCACCCGAAATAGCCGCGAGCAAACGAAGCTCGATCTGAGAATAGTCGGCGTCGACAAGAGTGTAGCCCTCGCGTGCGACGAAGCATCTCCTCATCTCGCGTCCAAGCTCGGTGCGCACGGGAATGTTCTGAAGATTAGGCTCTATCGAAGAAAGACGTCCCGTTGCCGCTACCGTCTGCTTAAACTTCGTGCGTACTCTTCCGTCGTCGTCAACTACCTTCAGAAGACCGTCTGCATAGGTCGATTTGAGCTTTGCTACCTGCCTGTAGTTCAGGATCATATCGATTATAGGGTGATAAGGACGAAGCTTTTCAAGCACCTCGGCGTTTGTCGAGTAACCGCCCTGCGTTTTCTTGAATGTGGGAAGTCCGAGCTCGTCAAAGAGCGCGACTCCAAGCTGCTTGGGAGAATTGATGTTGAACTCGTGTCCGACAGTTTCGTATATCGATTCTGTGAGCGACTTTACAGCCTCGTCAAGAATGCCCGAAAACTCGGTAAGACTCGGGATATCGAGCGCAAATCCGCGGCGCTCCATCTCGAAAAGCACGAGTGCGAGCGGAACCTCAATGTCCTTATAAAGTCCGAGCATCTCAGATTCCTCAAGTTTCTTTTTCATCTCGTTTGCAAGAAGAATAAGAGAGTCTATGTTGCTTTCAAGTGCTTTACCGAGATATGCGTTTGAAAGTCTGGAAATATCGTACGAGCCGTCAGACGGACTTAGCACGTATGCTGCAAGCAGAATGTCAAAGTGACAGTTCAGCTTAATCGGCGTTTCATCATTCGAGGGATAAAGCGTGTGAAGAAGCTCTTTGATATCGTAAACTATAAACGAGCGGTTTTCGTCCTCAAAAAAGGGAAGCACCTGCGAGACATCGCTGAATTCACACGAGTAAGCCTTGTTATCTGAAACCGTATATAAAGTATTTTCGTCTATAAGCGCAGGCGTAACGTCTTCATAGGGAAGCGTTATAAGCTCAAGCGAGGATATCGGAATGAACTCGCGCTTTTCGGATACGGTATCATCTTCCTCAATGATCTTTTTTGCGAAGGCAGAAAATTCAAGCTCGGCAAAAAGCTCCTTCAGTGCAGGAATATCCTTCGGAGCGGGGATAACGTCGCTGAGAGTAAGTCCGAGAGGTGCGTTTCTCTCTATCTCGGCAAGCCTTCGCGACATAAATGCGCTTTCTTTTCCGTCGGCAAGCTTTTCCTGTATTTTTGCCGAAACGCCCGAAGAAGAAATATCCTCGTAAAGCTTGTCAAGAGTTCCGCAAGTGGAAATCAGCTTGATGGCGGTCTTCTCACCTATTCCGGGAACACCGGGAATGTTGTCCGAGCTGTCGCCCATAAGAGCCTTAAGGTCAACGAACTGAGTCGGCTTTATAGTATATTTTTCGCAGAATTCCTTTTCGGTAAAGGGAACGGGACCTGAGTTTGATGCATAAAGAACGGTAGTCTTGTCGCTGATAAGCTGATAGCTGTCGCGGTCACCCGTAAGAAGATAAGCCTCAGCTGAATTTTCCTCTGCCATGCGCGAGAGCGTACCGAGAATGTCATCAGCCTCATAGCCTTCAAGCTCGATAACCTTTATACCGAGTGCGGCGATACATTTCTTGGCGTAAGGAAACTGCATAGCAAGCTCGGGCGGCATAGCGTGTCTGCCCGCCTTGTATTCGGGGTAGAATTTATGTCTGAAGGTAGGAGCCTTGAGGTCAAAGGCAACTGCAACGTAATCGGGTTGCAAGCTTTCGAGCTGAGAAAATAATACGTTAAGAAATCCGTAAACAGCTTGAGTAAAGACACCTGCTGAATTGGTAAGCGGACGTTTACCGTAAAACTGACGGTTTAAAATACTGTTACCGTCGACAGCGAGAAGTTTAGGCATGGTCAAGATCCTTTCGGAAGTTTATTTTTTTATATTATACATCATTTTTCTTACAATGTCACGCCTTTTCTTAAAAAAAGTCTTGACAAATATTTTTAGGGTGGTAAAATTAGGGCAAAAGGTACTGCTTTAGATTATTGGAGACCAAAAATGAACGTAAAAGTAAATTTCACAAACGAGATAGGCAAAATAAAACCTCAGCACTGTGTAAATAACGGACCTCTTGTAGGAATAAGCGCACAAAAAAGAAGCAATTTTGATACCTATAAAGCGGCAAGGATCCCTTATGCAAGAACGCACGACGCTTCCGAATGGATAGATTACGGTGGAGAATTCGTGGTTGATATCCACTCGATATTCCGCGATTTCGATGCAAATCCGTACGATCCGTCAAGCTATGCGTTTGCTGTAACAGACCTTTACGTTCAGCGTATACAGGAAGCGGGAACAGAAACCTTTTACCGACTCGGCGAAAGAATCGAGCATCAGGTAATGAAGCACAGAACTATAGTACCGAAGGATTTTAAAAAGTGGGCAGTAATATGCGAGCATATTATAAGACACTATAACCTCGGCTGGGCAAACGGATTTCACTATAATATCAAGTACTGGGAAATATGGAACGAGCCCGATCTTGATAAGGAAAACGTTCCGTCGCACCTCAGAAAGTGTTGGAGCGGAACAGACGCACAGTTCTATGAATTCTATGAAACGGCGGCAGTTCATCTGAAAAAATGCTTCCCCGATCTTATGATTGGCGGTCCGGCTATCGCACATAATACGGGCGAGTGGCTTGATAAATTCCTTGCACATATGACCGAAAACGGCAAGAAGGTGCCGATAGACTTCTTCTCCTGGCATTGGTACGGAAGTAACCCCAAAAAGATCGTAGACAGAGCTAAGATCGTAAGAGAAAAGCTCGATAAGGCAGGATATGCAGACGCCGAAAGCCATCTTAACGAATGGAATTACGTTAAGAGCTGGGGCGATGAGTGGATAAACTGTATTCTCACGATGATCAGCCTTAAAGGATCGGCGTTTAACGTCGCTTGTATGTGCGAGGGTCAGAAGGCGGGAATAGATATGATGATGTATTACGACGCTTCTCCCTGCGCAATGAACGGACTTTGGGATTTCTATACCTGGTATCCGATAAAGGGCTATTATTCGATATACGCTTTTGCGGATATTTACGAGCTCGGAACAGAGATCAGAACAGAGAGCGACGATAACGATATATACGTTGTTGGAGCAAAAGACGAAAACGGTAAGAAGGCTGTAATTATCAGCTATTATACAGACGAAAACGATAGAGAAGAGAAGATCGTTAACGTAAATATGGAAGGATATGACGGTGAGGTAACGGATATATATACTGTCGATGCCGATCACGATTATACAGTTACCGATACACAGACTTCAAATACAGTAACGATCACGATGAAGCCTAATACCTTTGTCGTTCTTAAAAACAGATGATCTGTTAAAAATTCGTGCAGAAGAAAGGATAACTTATTATGGATAACAAGAAAGCTCTCAAATTTATGACATTCAACTTAAGACTCGACGTTAAAGAGGATGGTATAAACTCCTTTACAAACCGTTTTCAGAGAGTGCTCGATATTATAAACGAAGAAAAGCCTGACGTTATAGGCTTTCAGGAGGTGCTTGACAGTATGCGCACACGCCTTCGCGACAGTCTTGGAGGATATACCGTTCAAGGCTGCGGAAGAGATAAAAGATATCACGGTGAATCTATGCTCATCGCATACCGCACAAATGATTTTGAGCTGATATCCCTTGATAATATCTGGCTTTCTCCGACACCGAGAATCCCGGGATCGAATTTTGGCGGCGATCAGAGCTCTTGTCCGCGTATGCTTACTACAGTGCTTCTCAAGCACAACGAGCTTGAAACGCCCTTCCGCTTTATAAATACCCACCTCGATCATCAAGGACCGCAGGCGCGCTATCTCGGAGCTATGGAAATAGTACAGCTTATTTCCACGTATAGCGAAAAATTCGTTTTGACGGGCGATTTCAATGCACTTCCCGAAAACCCTGAGATCAGGCTTATTACCTCGGCACTTGCATCAAGAGGCGCAGTAGACTGTACGGCTGACCTTGAAGGCACATTCCATAATTTCGGACGTATTGCAAACAGTCGCGCAAAGATCGACTATATATTCACCGATGCAGAGTGTGAAAAAGCATATATCGTTGAAGATATTCCGGTAAACGGACAGTATTATTCTGACCATAACGCAGTATGCGCGCTTATTTCGATCTGAACTTGATTAGTAACTATAGGGAGAAAACGTTATGAGAAAATTTGTCGGCTTTGAGCACGGTATGGGGATAGGCGGTTGGCTGACCAATTATAAACGCTTTAACGTGCTTGAACAAAGCAGACGTCTTTGCCTTACCATAGGTGATATGGAGCATTTTGCCACCTATATAACAGAGGACGATATAAAATATATAGCGAGCCTCGGTATGGATCATATCCGTCTCGGATTTGACCAGATCGTAGTTGAAGAGGCTCCCTATGTATATCGCGATGAGATATTCGGGCATATAGATAATTTCGTATCGTGGTGCAAAAAATACAGCCTGAATATAGTTCTTAATCTTCATAAAGCGATAGGAAACTACTGTGATATCAAGGAAGATCTGCAGCTTCTTGACAGCACTGAGCTTCAGGAGAGATTTATTGCTCTCTGGATAGCATTCGAGGAAAGATACGCAAATGAAAAGGAAATCGCATTCGAGATTTTAAACGAGGTAAGAAACGTAGATCCCGAAAAGTGGAACATACTTGCAGATAAGACGATTTCGGCTATACGCGCTAAAAATCCCACGAGAAAGATAGTGCTCGGCTCGACCTGCTGGAACAGCCCTGACACGCTTAAGCACCTCAGAATATATGATGACGAAAATATCATATATACCTTCCATATATACTCGCCCTTTGAATTCACTCATCAGAGAGGCGTTTTGCAGGCGGGACCGCTTTATTATAACCGCGTGATGCCATATCCGTGCGATGATATAGAGCGTTACAGAGATTACCACCGTACGGTAAGTAATAATCCTTATGCGTACAGTAATTTCGAGCGTATGGATATCTCTGTCATACGATATTTCCTTCAGAGTGCCGTGGATTTTGTAAAAGAGCATCCCGATAAGATACTTTGGTGCGGAGAATTCGGAACTATCCGCCACGCAAATATAAAATGGCGTGAAAACTGGATGCGCGACGTTATAACCGTTCTTAAAGAAAACGATATTCCGTACTGCGTCTGGAATTATCTCAGCACTCCGAATGACGGTAACCGCTTCAGCCTTGTGGATGACGATGACCGTAAGATCCTCAGCGATGAAATGGCGAAGATAATAAAAGGGAATATATAAAATTACACCGCCGAGAGTAAGTATCTTCTTACTCTCGGCGGTAAATTATTTAGTTCTTTATAACGCAAATAGCAGGTTTTTCTTTGTCTGTAACCGATTTAAGCCATCCCAGATCAAATAATGTGTTTATAAGATTTTCAATAGAATTAAAACGGTAAACAAATGCTCCTACGTATTCCGCGGTCTTACGAATGTGTGCGGGTGCAAGATCGGATGTTATGCTTGCTGCTATTTCA
Source organism: Clostridia bacterium (assembly GCA_017532425.1). GTDB lineage: Bacteria > Bacillota > Clostridia > Oscillospirales > CAG-272 > SIG672. The sequence continues at coordinate 27,037 of JAFXJH010000010.1, forward strand.
GATGTCTTTTGATTTAGCTTTGATACAATGTCAGTACACTCTGAAAGTATATCTCTGAGCTCGGTATATTCTTCGTATGTCCAAACGGCAAAATTAGCTTTGCCGTCTTTGGCATAGCCGAGATCGTCAAGCGTTTTTCGCCAATCGCTTGACAAGTATTTATATGAGTCAAGCGCTGTGCAAACAATATGATCGGTCATACCGTACTCAAAAAGCTGTGCATTAAGAGTTTGTCTGAAGTTTATTGCGATCACGCTGCCGCGACCATTGCTCGCAGGAGAACCGTTGTAAATTCCCTGTATGCCGTGCGGAAGATCGTCTGCCATAGAAGCCGAAGTTTCAAAGCTTCTTCCCCAAATGATACCGCGTCCGCCGTTTTTAAGAATCGAATAGGGTCCGTCTTCGGGTAGCTCGGTATAATTCTTTTCAAGAGCACTCTCGGTGTCGATCAGCGAATAGTGCAGACACATTAAGACCTTCTGCCAACGCGCAAGATTCTGATTTTCAAATCGACTTCCGAAGCGCAGATCGAATTTGTCTGTTACGTCGATAAATTTCTTTGCGGTGTTCTCTGTAAGCTTACTGAGTTTTTCATCAATCGCTTTGTTACAGTCGAGTGTAAAAATCGGAATGTTAGTCTGATATTTTCCGTTTTTACAAGCTATATAGCCGCGATCGACGAGCAGCTTTATCTCGTCCTCAAGGTAGGGAAGCGCGACACCAAGCTCAACGCTGATTTCCTGAAGCGTAACGGGTGTATAATAAGCCGCAAGCAAAATATTTCCCTTGATCTTTCTTTGTCTAAAATCTCGGTATTCGAGATCGTCTCCCGCTTGGGTTCCCCAAAAATCAATTTCAAAGCTACTCGGACGGTAGCTTTTTTCACCGTATAATCTTTCCATATCCATGCCCTCTCTGATAATTTTTCTTGCACGGAACAAATAGTATTTTACCATTTCCGTGCTGATCTTTAATTTTTTTGATATTTCGGAGCAAGAGAGATTTTCGATATAATATAAAACGGTAGTATCGCGGTATTGCTTTGAAAGTAGTGACAGTTCACGTCGAAGAAGATTGATCTCCTCTTTTTTGACGATCTTATCTAAGGCAGACTCTGACTCGTCGGCAAGGCTTTCATCAAGCTCTGTATTACGGCTTACAATTTTAGACTTTTTACGAAGATAATTCATATAAGTGTTCTCCGCGATCTTCCATATAAAGCCGTAAAAACGCTCCTCGTCCTTTAAATTCTCTGCCGATCTGATGATCTCGTAAAGAATATCACTTGCAAGACATTCGGCTTCATTTACATTACCGAGTCGCGTCAAAGCAAATCCGAATATTGACTTCATATTTTCGCTTATCAGATTGTCAAATTTTATATTATCCATTTGTTTCTCCCTTTCCGTTTTAAGGCGCCTTCGTATATATAGTCGCAGAAAAGATAAAACGGTTAAGATGTTTTATATGTTTTTATAAAAAACAAGAGTTACGAAAAGGAGTACAAACGTATTGTCTGTACTCCCTATGCGGTATTTTATTATTTAAGAAATCCTTCAATGATTTTTCTTTCGGCTTCCTCTTCGGTTAGTCCGAGAGAGCAGAGCTTGATTATCTGCTCGCCTGCAATCTTTCCGATGGCAGCCTCGTGGATAAGCGAAGCGTCCTTCGATTCAGCGGTAAGCGACGGGGTAGCGTCAACTCTTCCGTTGTCAGAGAGGATAGCGTCACATTCGGAATGTCCCGTGCAGCGAGTGCGTCCGATGATTCTCGACGAATATCCCTGATAGGAATTTCCTTTAGCAACAGAACGGGAAATGATGTCAACACCGCTGTCCTCGCCGTTAAGCTCGACCTCAAAATCGGTGAGAGCCTCTTCGTCGCGGTCGGTCATAATTCTCTCGCGTACGAGCATTTTGGCTTTTGCGGCGAGCTTTGCACGGGTTTTTCTGTTAGAGTAGTCAACTCCGCTTATCTGAAGGGTATCGAGAGTTATGCTTGCACCCTCATCAAGCTCAATTTCGGTAACGGGGTCGATTTTACGCGCACCGTCGCCATCTCCTTCTCCGATGTGCTTTTCAAGATAGATTACCTTTGAATTTTTTCCGAGGAAAAATCTGTGTATGCCGTTGTGAAGCGATTCGTTTTCTCCGTCAGTGTGTACGGCACATCCCGCAACGATCGTAACGTCGGAATTCTCACCGATGTAGAAATCGTTATATACGAGATCGTTTACTCCCGATTTTGTAAGACAAGCGGGAATGTATACCGTTTCGCCCTTGGTGTTAGGCTTTACCTTTATTTCAATGCCCGAGCGGTCAAAGAGAGGCTCAATGCTTACGTTTTTGGTCGATCTTCTTCCAACGCACTGCCCGTCCTCACGGATATTGTACGAGGATTTTTCAAGATTTCCGTAATCTGTGATGATCTTCAGCATTTTTTCTGTGATCTTATTCATTAACCGTCACTCTCCTTCCTTTGGGGCAGTCGCATCCGGACGTGTTTTCCATTCTGAGAAGCGGAAGTATCTTTTCGGGAGTGCCGACAGCCTCTATCTTTCCGCCTGCTACAAGGATTATCTCATCTGCGGTTTCAAGAAGTCTTTCCTGATGGGAAATAATTATTTGTGAGCGCTTTTTGTCGCTTCTGATGCCCTCGAGTACACCGATAAGCTCTCTGAAGCTCCAGAGGTCAATTCCTGCCTCGGGCTCGTCGAAAATGCTGAGCAGAGTCTTCTCTCCTCGTGCAAGCACGGAAGCGATCTCGATACGTTTCATCTCTCCTCCCGAAAGACTTTTGTTAAGCTCGCGGTTTATATAATCGTGAGCGCAAAGTCCTACAGTGCCGAGAAGCTCCTTGCACTCGTCAAGTGTTAGCTCGTGTCCTGCGGCAAGATTTAAAATATCGCGTACGGTAAAGCCCTTGAAGGTTACGGGAATCTGAAATCCGTAGCTGATACCGCAGTTTGCTCTTTCGCTTACAGAAAGATCGGTAATATCCTGTCCGTTAAAAATTATCTGTCCCGAGCTTGCGCGCTGAATACCGATAATAAGCTTTGCAAGAGTGGTCTTTCCGCCGCCGTTGGGGCCGGTTATTGCTATCATTTTTCCGTCGGGAATAGTCAGGCTGATATTGTCCGTTATGTTTTTTCCGTCGGGCAGAGTAAATGTTATATTTTTAAGTTCAAGCATTATGCTCACTTCCTTTCATGATATGTGTGTCATATTTTAAGTTATGTATTTTTGTTTTGTTTTTTTAACGTTCTCATAGCGTTGAGAGTAGCAAGTATAAGTATTCCGACGTCGGCAAAAAGTGCTATCCACATATTTGCATATCCGAGAGCCCCGAGAATAAGCACGATCCCTTTCGATCCAAGCGCAAATATTATGTTCTGATACACTATGCGCATAGTCTTTTTTGAGATCTTCAGAGCGTTTATGACTTCCGAGAGTCTGTCGTTCATAAGAACGATGTCGGCGGCTTCAATGGCAACGTCGCTGCCCGCTTTGCCCATAGCTATAGATACGTCTGCAACAGACATTACCGGCGCATCGTTTATTCCGTCACCGATAAATGCGACAAAGGAATTTCTTCTCTTGCTTTGTATGATCTTTTCGGTGTGTTCTACCTTATTTGCGGGAAGAAGTCCGCTGTGTATCTCGCTTATACCGAGAGATCGACCGACCTTTTCGGCTGCCTGCGCAGAATCACCCGTAAGCATTACGGTATTTTTTATTCCGAGCTTTTTTGCTTCTTCTATGCAGGTGTAAGCGTCAGATTTTATCTTATCTGAAAGAATAATGTGACCGAGATATTCTCCGTCTCGCGCAATATGCACCGCGGTAAGATCGGCGGTGGGAGATATAATAGAATATTTGTCCATCAGCTTTTTGTTTCCTGCAAGTACGCTTTTGCCGTCTATTACGGCGATAATTCCCATTCCCGCAATTTCCTCGGCAGATGAGATCCTCGTCTTGTCGATCTTCTTATTAAACGGGGAAACGATCGAAAGAGCGATAGGATGATTTGAACAGCTCTCCGCATAAGAGGCAAGCTCAAGAAGCTCGCTGTCGGTTATGTTTTCGGGATTTATCTCGCTGACAGAGAATATTCCCTCGGTAAGCGTTCCCGTCTTGTCAAATATAAGAGTGTCTGCTTTGGAAAGTATTTCGATATAGCTTGCACCCTTGATAAGAATACCGTTTCGCGAAGCGCCTCCTATTCCACCGAAGAAGGAAAGCGGTACAGAAATAACTAGCGCGCACGGGCAGGATACGACCAGGAAGATAATTGCACGCGTAAGCCAGTCTGAAAAATCGGCAGAGAAGAGAAGAGGCGGCAAGGTAGCAAGTAAGAGAGCTGATATTACCACGCACGGAGTATAGTACCGTGCAAATTTTGTAATGAAATTTTCAACCTTCGCCTTCTTCGTTGACGATTCTTCGACAAGAGTGAGGATCTTTGCAAGCGTGCTTTCGCTGTAGCTTCCGCTGACCTCTGCCTTTATAAGACCGCTTAAATTAAGCGAACCACTCATTATGCTGTCGCCAACACCGAAGGAGCGCGGAATCGGCTCTCCGGTAAGTGCAGAGGTGTCGATGTCGGTCTGACCCTCGATTATTTTTCCGTCGAGCGGAATCCTCTCTCCGGGGCGTATAATAATGATCTCGCCACAGCTTATCTCTTCGGGAGAAAGGGCTATCTCTTCGCCCTCTCTTATTACGGTAGCCGTATCCGGACAAAGCTCTGTGAGTGCGCTTATAGAGCGTCTGCTTTTACCCACGGCTATGCCCTGGAAGAGCTCTCCCACCTGATAGAGAATTATTACAAGCACAGCCTCGGGATACTCTTTTATGAAAAAAGCTCCGATAGATGCTATCATCATAAGGAAATTTTCATCGAATATTTCGCCGTGGAATATGTTTTTGAGCGATTTTATGATCACGTCGTAAGCAATAAGTGCGTACGGAACAAGAAACACCAAAAGCTTGAACGGCTCGTCAAGCGGCAGTATTACGGCAAGAATAAAGAAAAGCGATGAAATAATTATCCGAAGAAGAGTTTTTTTGTGTCTTCTTGTCATAGTATCCTCACAGTATTATTCTGCAGTCGGGCTCGACCTTTTTGCATACCTTGGCAGCCTGCTTGATTATTTTGTCAAGACTGTCTTCTTCCGCTTCGATAGTGAGCTTCTGCATTATAAAGCTGACGTTTGCGGAGATAACTCCGTCTATCTTCTTGATTCTTTCTTCCATCTTTGCGGCACAGTTTGCACAGTCAAGGTCTTCAAGCTTGTATGTTTTCTTAACTATCATCGTTATTTTTTCCTTTCAAAATATCTTGTAAACTATTTAGTTGATCTCTTTTAAATGCTCGTATCCCTGGTCGACTATCGCTCTGACGTGTCCGTCGGCAAGAAAGTAAACGTTTGTCTTTCCGTCGCGTCTGCTGTCGACAAGACGCGCGTTTTTCAGTATTTTGAGCTGATGCGAAACCGCGGACTGTTCCATACCGAGAAGCTGAGATATGGCAAATACACAAAGCTCCGATTCTGAAAGCACATACAGTATGCGGATACGTGAGCGCTCGCCGAATACCTTGAAAAGGTCTCCGAGAGCACCAAGCTCATCCTCGGACGGAAGATGTCCCTCGACACGACGTATTTCCTCGCCGTGATCGTGAATGTGTTCGTTCATATATGAATTTCCTTTCATATGAATTTACATTCATATGATAACATATTCATTTGTATTTGTCAAGAAGAAAATAAAATAATATTTGATTTTTTTGAAATATTGTGATATACTTTGTTTAATGTGTAGAAAGGAGCAGACGTATGAATAAATCCGCCAAGATCATTTCTGTATTTATGTACGCATTATCGCTGATTTTGCTGCTTGCCTACGTAATACTTGACGTAAGAGTGGGACTTGAGCCGTACACGCGGCTGATCATTCTGATAGTATCCTCGGCTCTGATATATTTTTCAGGTCTTCTTCTTTCAAAAACAGTACTTAAGGAAAAATCGGAAAAGCTAATGAAGGTTACCTTTTCGGTGATCTTTATACTCTATTTGATGCTTCTTGTAACACTTGTTCTCTTTGATTCCTATTTTGGAAGAACGGGCATATCAAATATCCCGAAATGGAGCAGAGAAGCGTTCAAGGAATATTTTGAAAGCTCGGTAAATCTGATTCCGTTTGAAACGATATCTTCATTCTTTGCGGGCGCGCTTGTAAAAAACGTGTCTTTAAAAGCACTTGCGGTAAATATTATGGGAAATCTTGCCGCATTTGCTCCGTTTGCCTTCTTTTTGCCCGTTTTGTTTAATAAAATGAGATCGTTCAAGAATTTTCTGATAGCTATGATAATAATAGTTTTAACTGCGGAAATATCTCAGATGATCCTTTTGACGGGCGCCGCCGATATTGATGACCTTATACTTAACGTCCTCGGAGCAACGGTAGCATTCGGACTCTTAAAGACAAAATATATAGATAAAATAATAAAAGCAATTACACACATATAAAAAATAATACAAAAGAGAAAGGAATTTGATATGAAAACGTACAAAAATCCGATTCCTCAGCGCGCCGCAGACCCGTGGGTAGTGCTTGACGGAGGAAATTATTATTACTGCTACAGTATAGGCAACGGTGTAGCAGTTACAAAAAGCGAAAGCCTTGCTGAAATATCCCGTAAGGAAGGCGCTGTATCCTACAAAGCACCCGCCGAAGGAATGTATTCAAAGGAGTATTGGGCACCCGAGCTTCATAAGATAGGCGACTCTTGGTATATTTACGTTGCCGCAGATGACGGACGTAACGAAAACCACAGAATGTATTGCCTCAAAGCTAAAACCGATGACCCGACGGGCGAATACGAAATGCTCGGCAAGGTATCCGACGATACCGATAAGTGGGCGATAGACGCTACTGTATTCAAATATAACGGCGAATGTTATTTCATATGGTCGGGTTGGGAGGGCGACGAAAACGTTGCGCAAAACCTGTATATTGCTCATATGAAGGACCCCGCAACGATCGATTCAAAGCGCGTTTTGCTTTCTTATCCCGAATATGAATGGGAGAAGCGCTGCTGTACAAACGGTCTTCCCACGATAAACGAAGGACCGGTAATTCTCGAAAGAGATGGAAAAAACTTCCTCGTTTATTCCGCGTCGGGCAGCTGGTCGGATGAATACTGCCTCGGTATGATAGAGTTTATCGGCGGCGATCCAACGGACGTAAGCTCCTGGAAAAAATACGATCATCCCGTGTTTGAAAAGAACGAGTACTGCTACGGTCCGGGACACTGCTCGTTTACTACCTCAAAAAACGGTAGTGAGGATTATATAATATTCCACGGCAATCCTGTGTCCGGTACGGGCTGGGGTGGACGCAGACTTTTCATTCAGCACGTAACGTGGGAAAACGGAATTCCGAATTTCGGCGCGCCTACCTCCCCCGATGAAGAACTGACTGTTTTGGACTGATAAAAGCTTAATATAATATTTTAAAATCTCGGTATAATACGAGCTTCAGACTGAAAAATACTAAAAATAAATGTTTTAGCCAAGGAAAAGAGTTGGGAGTCTGAGGGAAGAGAAAAAACTTCGGCGTTTGAGATGTTTTTTCTCTTTCCTCAGTTAAATTTAATGCCTTGTCTACATTTTAAAAGCTCGGTGAAATGCCGAGCTTTTTTGTATCTGTCTCTGATTCAACCATCGGTAGAATGATTAGAAATACATCAAATCAATATTGACACAAAGTGATTAGATGTGTATAATATCAGTGTGATCACAGAGAAGAACGATGGAGTTTAAAGGAGATTAAAATGACATATCTTGAAATTTATAAGGCTATCGCAGATATTACGAAAGAAAAATGTATTGAATGTAAAAACAGGCTGGATATGATCCCGAAGGAAAACTCTACGGAGAGAAAAGCTGTTCAGCTTGAATACGGTATATATAATTTTTGCTCAAATGCAGGACTGCTCTACGGCTCTGACAACACTAAAGCAGAAGAGTGCCTGAAAAAGAGAAAGGTATTTATCAGCAGGGAAATACACAAATATTCCGGGCTCAGTACACTTTATCAAAGTATCGGCGAAGAAGAAAAAATGCGCTTTGTTTCTGCACTGCAAGCCGAAATTTTTATTCGCGATCAGTGGCTTGGTGCGCAGTATGCCGAGCTATCAAAAGCCGAGGCATCGGGCGATCTTGAAAAGGCTTTTGAGCTGAAGATCAAAATCGGCGCCTCTGAAAATATGTTTGCAGCATGGGAAAAATGGCGCATACAAAATAACGTATATCCGAATATGTTTAATGAGGTGATAAAATGAATACGTCGGAATTTTATATGACGGCAATTAATATGATCAATAACGAAACTCTGCGGCTTGACAATTTTTGCGATGCGCTTGATAAAGATGCAGATGAAAAGAAAAAACAGATCGTGGAATACAAACGCGCAAAATACAGATATGCGGGTATAACGAACGTTTGGTGCGTTTTGCGTTTAAATTACAGAAACCGCGCTACAAATGCACGTACGAATTATCTTGCGCCAAAGATAAATGAGATATTTACAAGTAACGAAAGGTATTTCGGGCTTTATATGAGTGCTCCCGAAGATAAAAAGGCAGACTACGCGCTCTACTTTGGCGTGAAATCGTTTGCAGAGGATAAGCTTAAAAGTCTTGAAAAGGAATTAGCGCTCGCTACAGACTGGGAAAAAGTCGAGCTTGAAGATCGTATAGACGGAATAAAATTTGCAATATCATGCCTGAACACGGCGTGGCAAAGCGAAGGGAAGTGCTACGATGAAGGAAAAGCTTGAGCTTTTAAAGCTCATTGCCGATGAAACAAGGCTTGAGATTCTGAATATCTTGTTAAAGGAGGATTCGTACGTTGAAAAGATTGCCTGCGAGCTTTCTCTTACTCCCGCGACGATCTGTTATCATCTCAAAAAAATGGAATCTGCGGGTGTGGTAAACTGCGCGCGCTCGCAGTTCTATATAATATATTCGCTCAATCGAGAGATCTTTGATAAACCGCTTTATGAGCTTATACAAAAGGACGATCCGATCATAGATAAAGAGGAAAAATATAAAAAAGAGGTGATCTCTCACTTTTTCAAATACGGTAAGCTTGTGCAGCTTCCCACTCAAAGAAAAAAGAGAGAGATAATTCTTCGCGAGATCGCACTAAAGTTTGAAAAAGACCGTGAATACGAGGAAAAAGAGGTAAATGAGATAATTCATATCTTTCACGAGGATCATTGTACCATTCGCCGCGAGATGATAGCCTTCGGTATTCTGACGCGTGAAAAAGAAACGTACCGGCTGATATAACAAAATGAAAAAGATAATTATATCTCAAAAAATAAAGGATTACAGAAGAAAGAATTCTCTGACGCAGGAGGATTTCGGTAAGCTGATAGGAGTTTCGGCTCAAGCGATATCAAAATGGGAGAGATGCGAATGTTATCCCGATATCATTTTTCTTCCCGATATCGCCGAGCTTCTTTCCTGCAGCGTAAACGATTTTTTCGTCAGCGATGATTTTTCCTAACCTATAGTAAAGCTTATCTATTTTTTGAATTCTTGCTTTGATTGCTTTCGGGATTCAGCTTTTCACGGATTATCTGCCGCTTGAGCGCTTTCCAAGAGAAGGGTCGCATAGGATAAAGATAACTTGTTTTGCGGGTTACGGTGTGATTTTTTATTATCATAATAAGACTTGCGGATATACCGATAATAAATCCGGGAGTGTCAAACAGCTCGATGCAAGCTATAGTAAGAACGCGGCAAAATTTGAACGCGTAGCCAAGCTCAAATGAGGGCTGTGTAAAGTTTGATATTGCCACTATAGACATATAAAGCACGACCTCGGGAGTAAGCCATCCTACGTTTACCGAAAAATCTCCGATGATAAGACCCGCGACAATACCGATAGAGCCGTTCATCATAGTAGGTGTGTTTATTGATGCAAGCTTGATGGCGTCAAGAATAAGCTCAATAAATATTATCTGCGCGAATATCGGCAGACCTTCCTTGGAAGGTAACATGAACTCAAGATATTTTGGTACTATTTCGGGATTTTTGACGCATAAATACCATAAAGGCGTCAGAAAAAGCGAGGTAAAAAATATGGCAAGGCGTAAGATCCGGAAATAGCTTCCGATAGACGGCGGAAAGTAAAAATCATCGCACTCCTGCAAAAAATCAATAAGCGAAGAGGGAAGTATCATAGCCATGGGAGAGTTTTCGCATAGGATTATGACGCTTCCCTCTAACATCATGGCTGAAGCGGCATCGGGACGCTCTGTGAAACGGAATTTCGGAAAAGGATTGTACCATTTCGCTCCCGTGAGACATTCTGCAAGCGATTCTTGGCCCATAGAGAGCGCATCTACCCGTATCTCGCTTATTTTTCGCTCAACGTCGCGTATAAGCCTTTCCTTGGCTCTGCCTCTGATGTAGCATATTTGCACTGCCGTGGGTGCAAAATCTCCGACTGTGAAGCGTTTCATTACAAGGTCCTTGGTTTTGAGCCGTTTTCGCAGAAGCGCGGTGTTTTCCTTGAGATTTTCGAGAAAGCCTTCGCGCGGTCCGCGTAAAACGTGATCGTTTTCGGGCTCTGACAGTGAGCGGGTCGGAATACTCTTTGTGTCGCTTATTACAGCCTTGTCATATCCCTCTACTATAAGAACAGAGTCACCCGAAAAGAGATCGAATGCGATTTGCGCTATATCATTGGCGGTGCGCGTCGAGGCTACGGGCGCAAAAGAGCTGACAAAGCTTTCTGCGCTCTCTGCATAGCCCGCTTTAAGATATCCGTCTATAACCTCCTCGGCAAGAAGATCGTTTGTAAGACAGAAAAGATAGTAGTAAAATGCTTTTTTGCCGCATATCTCAAGCTCGCGCTTTACAACGTCGTAAGCAACAGAGTATCCGATAGCCTCTTCGAGCGCTGATATATTTTCTGAAAAATTATTTCCGATTTTTGTCATATAAGCTCCATTATTCTTGTTATGATTAATTATAGCCATTAAAAGCGTGTTGTTTACAAAATATATATTTAAAAATATACTTTTTGTGGTATAATTTATTAAAATAAAAGCTCGGAGATATTTTATGGACAAAAAAATTCTTAAAAATGTCGAAAAAATTGTTCTGATCATTTCGCTGCTTCTGACCGTGACGGTTATCGTTATACTTACCTATCGCGGTAATTACGATCTCGATGCGAAATTCGTTTATACGGTACTGAGTGACGGAAGTATAACTATAGACGGATATACGGGCGATACTAAAAATCTTACTGTTCCGGATGAGATCGACGGTCATACCGTTAAATATATAAGCAAAGAAGCATTTGCAAACGATGCGGTGCTTAAGAAGATAATTATTCCCGATACCGTAGAAGCTATAAGCGATTACGCCTTCAGCGGATGCGCAAATCTTAAAACAGTTGAGTTTTCAAAGAATCTGAAAGTTATCGGAATGGGAGCTTTTTTTTCGTGCACGTCACTTAAAAACGCAGAACTACCCGAAGGTCTTGAAAAGATAGACGTTTCGGCATTTGAAAACTGTAAGCTTCTGAAAGATCTCAAAATGCCGAAGACCTGCAATGAGATCGGCACAGACGCCTTTTTGGGATGTGAAAATCTTATTCTTGATTGCAGCGAAAACGAGCTTGCGAAGGAAGTGGCAAAGAGCTATAATATCCCCACAGACTTTTCAGAAAGCTCTGACAGCACAATGCTTAAGGCGGGCATTCTTTTGATAATTACCCTGATTTGCGTTTTTGTTTTGCCGCAGATCATTAAAAAGGTGATCGTGTCAAAAAAGTCAAAAAAAGAACAGGAAAAATAATACGCAGGGCAGAATGTGATTTCTGCCCTCTTTTTCTGACGTATTAATTCTAAAATAAATTTTATAAATAAAATAACGATTTTCGCTTGACAAAAAAGGCAAAGTGTGCTATTATTATCAAGTACGTTGTTCATACAGCGCTTTCATAATTTATTCGCGGGCGTGTGCAGAAAAATTCCGCCACTTCCGCTTCATAACTTATTCGCGGGCGTGTGCAGAAAAATTCCGCCACTTCCGCTTCATAACTTATTCGCGGGCGTGGCGGAATTGGCAGACGCGTAAGATTCAGGTTCTTATGATCGCAAGGTTGTGCAGGTTCAAGTCCTGTCGCCCGCACCAAAGCATTCAAACCCGAACCTTTTACCGATTGGTGAAACGTTCGGGTTTGTTGTTTTCTTAAAAGATGTTAAATAGCCTTTGTTTGTGGCAGTACAGAGTGTTTGACTCTATACTGCCACTTCTTCGTTTCAAGAGATTTCTTACATAAGGAGAATTGAAATGAAGACTAAAAAAGCTACTAAGG